>JAYSYG010000066.1:0-7413 GCA_043716685.1 Sphingobacteriaceae bacterium
TGTTTTAGCCAATCGCTTGTTCGTATGTGAACTTCGATATTGCCGGCAAGAGTAATAGTATTCAGTCGAATTTGTGCATTAAAAAAATCAGGACCAGCATCCAGGTTTAGTTCTCCTGGTTTTAAAACAACTAATTCATTTCCCGAACGGGTAATAAGTGGCACAGGCTTTAACAATTTATAGCGCCAGATAAACTGAAGCAGCTCCTCGTTAAATTTAAGCATAACCCTTTATCTTATATGTAATAAAACCAATCCACTCATGAATTAAAAATTCAAAGGCAAACAAAGCTCCTGGATTAGGAATGAACAAATGATCAAACGTAAACCGTCTCAGCCCGCTGGACCGGTTCGTAATATAAGGCGTAACATTCTTATATCCCGCTTTTTTGAAAATAGCCATCGCCCTGGGCATGTGGTAGGCAGATGTTACCAGCAAAAAATTACCATCAATATTCAGGCTATCGAGTATTTTTTTTGTGAAGACAGCGTTTTCATAGGTGTTTTTGCTTTCATTTTCAATAACCAGTCCACTATCGGGAAAATGAATGCTGTTTAAATATTTCCTCACAAAAAAGCCTTCCTTTTTTTCAGGAAATTCAATACTTCCCGATCCTCCTGTAAAAATTATTCTTTTTATTCTTCCTTTGTAATACAGCGGCAAGGTTTGAAACAAACGATCGCCACTGTGTCCGAAATTTATTTTTTTTAAGCGTAGGTCTATATCGCCTATCCCTCCCAGTACAATGGCGCCTTCATACTTCGTATCCATAAGGTCATAGTCGGGTGTAACCGGCTCCCAGGCTCTGAAACACTCATCTACTAAAAAAGCATTACTGCAAGCATACAGAAGCAGTACCGCTACAATCCTTAATTTACGAGGCCTTCCCTCCACTTTTGCCCGGAAGGACCAGATTAGCAAAATAAATACCCACACAAGTGGGGAAAATAAAAAAGCAACTAATTTAGAGAGGTAGAAAAACATAATAGCGAACTAAAAATAATAAAAAGAAACAGAATCACACAAATCTGTAGCGTTTAGGGGCTTAAAGGGTTTAAATTTATTGATTATCTTTAACGGGTATTAAATTAATTTATGCAAAAGATCCTTATAGCCAATCGTGGCGAAATAGCGTTGCGCATTATGCGCAGTGCGCGTGAAATGGGAATTAAAACCGTGGCCATTTATTCGGAAGCGGACAGGAATGCGTTGTTTGTAAGATATGCGGACGAAGCGGTATGTGTTGGTCCGCCCCCAAGTGCCCAGTCGTATTTGCAGGGAGATAAAATCATTGCCATTTGTAAAGAATTAAAGGTGGATGGGATTCACCCGGGGTACGGCTTTTTAAGTGAGAATGCTGATTTCGCCAGGAAGGTAAGAGAAGCCGGAATTACATTTATTGGCCCCAGCCCGGAAAGTATGGACCTTATGGGCGACAAACTCAGCGCCAAAGCCACGGCTAAAAAATACAAGGTTCCTATGATCCCCGGATCTGAAGGGGCGATCAGCGATCTGAAAGAAGCAATTAAAGTTGCAAAAGAAGTTGGTTTTCCTTTATTAATTAAGGCTAGCGCCGGCGGCGGTGGGAAAGGCATGCGCCTTGTAGAACGTGAAGAGGATATTGAACAACAAATGAACATGGCTGTAAGCGAAGCTATTTCTGCTTTCGGGAACGGTGCTGTTTTCATTGAGCGTTATGCAAAAGAACCCCGTCATATTGAAATTCAACTTCTGGCAGATAATCATGGCAACTGTGTTTATCTTTTTGAAAGGGAATGCAGCATTCAGCGCCGTCACCAAAAACTGATCGAGGAAGCGCCAAGCAGCGTGTTAACCCCGGAACTTCGTGAAAAAATGGGTAAATGTGCCGTAGATGTGGCTAAAGCCTGCAATTATAGCGGCGCAGGAACGGTTGAGTTTCTGCTGGACGATAAACTGAATTTCTATTTCCTGGAAATGAATACACGTTTACAGGTAGAACACCCTGTATCAGAACTGATCACCGGGCTTGACCTGGTGAAAGAACAGATAAAAGTTGCCCGCAACGAAAAATTAAGCTTCACACAGCAGGACCTTAAAATAAACGGTCATGCACTGGAGGTGCGTGTTTGTGCAGAAGACCCCATGAATAATTTTTTACCGGATATTGGCAGGCTGGTGGTTTACAAGACCCCTTCTGGTCCGGGAGTGCGTGTGGATGACAGTTTTGAGGAAGGTATGGATATTCCTATTTATTACGATCCCATGATCTCTAAATTAATCGTTCATGGAAAAGACCGCATCGAAGCCATTGAAAAAATGATCCGGGCCATTGACGATTATAAAATTGTTGGGGTGGAAACAACGCTTGATTTTTGTAAATTCGTGTTAAAGCACCCCGCTTTTGTGAGTGGTAAATTTGATACAGGCTTTATTGCCACACATTACAAACCTGAGATGCTGAATGTGGAAAATGCCGAATATGCAGAAATTGCAGCGCTTGCAGCATCGGCCATATTTTCGGATAATTCACAAAAAACTTCTCAAACTGAGGCCGTTTCTGTTAAAAAAAGTAAATGGAAAACAAATCGTCTGAATTAGCACGCAACTTGCAGGTTACTTTAAGCGTTTAAACAGATAAATGATTGATGAAAGATCGTTTTTGTACATATCTACAAGTACCTCTTAAATCAGTTATTCTATTCCTGCTTTTTACAAACTCATTTTCAGTTTTTTCACAAACACAGGCTGCAGCAGATATTATGACGCCTCCCGAAGTGGGGATTCGTTGTCGCGCTGAAGTTGTTGGCAAGGATACTTTTCCGCTTATTATTTTTGACGTAGTCGAGATCACCACCAATTTTGTTTTCTCAAACCAACGCCTGCGTGAACAGTGGACCCGTACAAAATTCAATGTAAAAAAAGTGTACCCTTATGCCATTCTTGCCGCAGCTAAATTAAAAGAATACGACAAGGCACTCGAAAAAATTGAGGACGAGAATTTAAAAAAAGCCTTTATAAAGGTTTGTGAAAAAGATCTCCGCCACGAATTTGAAGACGAGCTAAAAGGCCTCACGGTATCGCAGGGTAAAATTCTTATGAAACTGATTGACCGCGAAACTGAAAAAACAACTTACGACATTGTAAAACAACTCAGGGGAAGTTTTCAGGCGGCCATGTGGCAAACCGTTGCACGTATTTTTGGACATAACATGAAAGTACAGTACGATGCCCAGGTAGAGGACATTATGATAGAACGTGCCGTAAAATTAGTTGAGGCCGGGCAGTTCTGATTTTAATTTTTAATTGTTACTTTAGCCTTATGTATAGATTACTCCTTATTGCATTGTTTGTAACATCTCTTGCGAGTGCTCAGAATAAAAAGCCCATTGCAAAAAACACTAAAACTTCCCCTGCTAAAGACACATTAGCGCTGGCATTAGACACAGCTGCTATCAGAAAGGCTGAAGCTGCTGCCATACCAAAAGAATTTGCTGTTTATACAAGAAGGTCCAAATTGAAAACCGAGAAAATGAAATTGTGCATTAACCTTGTGAGTGCTACTACTATTTTTAATTATTGCATAAACGATTCCATTTGCCGCGACCCTGAAGTTTCAAAAATTCTATTCGAAAAAAAACAGGGCGATACTACTTATGTTCTTGTTTACGTAAGGGCGTTTAGCAAGCCCGACGATAAGCCTGCCTGCGATGCCGGCAAAGAGGTGAAATTATTTTTCGTAAGATGGAACACCCAGACTAATAAGGCAATTGTAAAAATTAAAAATGTAGAATCCTGCATGAAGAACATAACTAACATGACAAAGGAGACGATTGATTCCTGGGATACTATTTCTCCACTGATCTTTAAATATTACAAAGGCGGTCAGCAATTTATGGAGCTGAAATTTGATCCGCAGCAGTATTTGTCAGGGCTTCAAAGTGTGAGTGATAATTAATTCTGATACACGGATAGTGCTTTAATTCTTTTGCAAATTAGTCCAATCGTATTTCGTGTTCATCTTCAATCTGAGTTGACTTGTTTGATGGGCGTTCAATTCTTCTAAAAGTATCCGAAATTTTACTCTTTCAAAAAAAATAGGCATATTTAACCTGTTTGAATAACGGGTTAAAAATACTGTTACTGCCAATTGCTTATCTCTATGGCATAATTACCTTTTTTAGGAACAGTTTATACGATTGGCGGATTCTGAGTGAAAAACGTTTTGATTTACATACCATAGGCGTGGGGAACCTTGCCGTAGGAGGCGCCGGCAAAACACCACTGGTAGAATACCTCATCCGCTTATTGGTAATTGAGGAATCCCGGATAGCTACTTTGAGCCGTGGATATAAACGTAAAACAAAAGGCTTTGTGCTGGCTGATGAAAACAGCACAGCTGAGGATATTGGTGATGAGCCTCTCATTTATAAAACGAAATATCCGGTGCAGGTGGCTGTTGATGCAAGCCGCGTAAATGGCATAAAAAAACTGATCGCGTTAAATGAAAACGCTCCTAAAGTCATTCTTCTTGATGATGTGTTCCAGCACCGATCCTTAAAGTGCGGTTTAAATATTGTGGTGAGCGATTACTCTAATCTCTATTTTAACGATACAATGCTTCCTGCGGGAACTTTAAGAGAGTTCAAAAGTGGAATTATACGTGCCGATCTTATCATTATTAGCAAAACTCCTGAAAGAACAAGCCCGGTTGAAATACGGAACATTCTGAAAGATGTTAATCCAAAAGCGCACCAGCGTGTATTCTTTAGCTACTTAAAATATGGCGAGTTGTATACGCTCGATAACCAAAATAACAAATTAGATACCCTGAACGAGCTCTTCCGCTTTCGTGTTATTTCTTTTGCCGGAATTGCGAATGCGCAGCCCATGGTAAATTATTTAAAAGAATATGCCGCTGAAGTGCGTCACCTTCCCTTCCCTGACCACCACGAGTACACGCTTAAAGACCTGGAGGATATTGAAAAATATTACAGCAGCTTTGAAGGAGGAAATAAAATTCTTGTCACTACCGAAAAAGACCTGATGCGCTTAAAAAATAATTCCGTTTGGGAGATTGCAAGGAGCATGAATATTTACATTCTACCGGTAGAAGTAACATTTAAAGACAAGGAAGAAGAATTAAATGAGTTGATTTTAAAATATGTTAGAACAAATAGAATTTACCACCAAAAGTATACGTAACAAAACCAATGATTTTTTGCCTTCCGTTGGCATTATTCTTGGTACGGGCCTTGGCGGACTTGTAAAAGAAATAAACGTAGCGTTTATAATTCCATATACAGACATACCAAATTTTTCTCTTAGCACTGTAGAAGGCCATAGCGGCAAATTAATTTTTGGAGAACTGGGTGGTAAAAAAGTAGTCGCCATGCAGGGCCGTTTTCATTTTTATGAAGGCTACACCATGCAACAGATTACTTTCCCCGTGAGAATAATGAAAGCGCTTGGTGTAAGAACCCTTTGCGTGAGCAATGCCTGTGGCGGCATGAACCCGGCTTTTGAAGTGGGTGAATTAATGATCATTAACGATCATATTAATTTATTTCCTACAAATCCTCTTATTGGAAAAAACGAACCTGCATTAGGCGTGCGTTTTCCTGACATGGGAGAAGCCTATAAAAAAACCTATGTAGCGCTTGGAAAACAAATTGCGAAAGAACATAACATTAAAGTGAGCGAAGGTGTATATGTTGGTTTAACTGGTCCTTGTTTCGAAACACCCGCCGAATACCGCTGGCTCTGGCGAATGGGTGCAGATGTGGTTGGAATGAGCACTGTTCCGGAAGTAATTGTTGCCAGACATTCTGGTATGGATGTTTTCGGGATCAGTATTGTAACTGACCTTGGAGTAGAAGGACACGTACAAAAGGTAACTCATGAAGAAGTGTTGCATATTGCAAGTTTGCAGGAACCAAAGATGACACTGATTATGAGAGAGCTGGTGAAGAGAATTTAATTTATCAGACTAACCATGGAAAGTTTTTTTAATACGGTAGCTCAATTTCTTACGCTAAGTTCAGAAAGCAAAGACCTTCTTTCTACGGTTTTAAAAAAAGCAGAATATCCCAAAGGTAAACTCCTGGAAAAACAAAACTCTGTATGTGACACTCTGTATTTTATTGAAAAAGGCTTAACCCGCACATTTTATACGAAACATGGAAAAGACGTGACAGATTGGTTAAGCGCAGAAAATTCTTTCGCCTGTTCGATTGTCAGTTTTATTACACGCCAACCCGATATCCGGGCGATTGAAACACTCGAACAAACCACATGCTGGATCCTTAATTACTATGATCTTGAGAAATTGTATGACAAGTCGCACCAGGTAGAACGAATGGGAAGACTTATTACCAATTCCGGGATCGTCCAGGTTCAAAAACGTTTTGATGATCTTCACTTTGCTTCAGCACTTGAACGCTATCATATCATGCTTAAGGAGAATCCAACCTTCATTAATAGGGTTCCCCTGGGTATAATTGCTTCTTACCTGGGCATTACGCAGGAAACACTCAGCCGGATCCGTTCTCAGATTTGATTTTTTGATATATATCAAAATCAGCAAGCCTTTAAACAATGTAATTTCACAAAAAAAATATTATGGATACATTACTTTGGATTGCTCAATGGATGCTCGCAGCAGGTTTCCTCTATTCAGGAATCAGTAAGACTTTTCTTTCAGAAAAAAAACTTGTAAGTATGGGCCAGACAGGTGTTGAAGGCCTTCCTCTCCCATTGATTCGGTTTATCGGACTGATAGAACTCGCCGGTGTTGCTGGCATATTGCTTCCCTGGTGTCTTCAAATTGCAAAAATTTTGACTCCTGTAACAGCCGTTGGAATGGCTCTGATTATGATCCCTGCAGCAGTTATTCATACAAAACTAAAAGAGCCGCAAAATGTAGGAACCAATATCTTCTTTTTTTTACTCGCATGTTTTGTAGCCTGGGGGAGATCTTAGGTTAGTGTCTATAAACAAAAAAATTCTCAAGAATAAGTCCGCCGCTTTGTTTATTAATAATGCTTATACTAATTTTATCATGTGGTTGAATTGAAATTCCGTCTACCATCGTCTTAAACTCATACCTGATCTTTTTCTTTTTGGTTGTAGTGTTTTCTTCTGCTTTGTAAAAGGACTCATACTTAAAGCCTGGAAGGTAATTCAGCTTAACAATACTGTCGTTGGCAGTGAGCATGAGCTGGCCGTTTTCGACTTCAATACTTATATTTTTCCTGAGTGTGTCGGGAACTACAAGATAAAAGAAATGATCGCCGAGCCTGCTAAGCGTATCTGTTCTTTCTCCTTTTTGGAAAAAATAAATAAGGGATGCATTTTTTTTGAATCTGAATTTTTCTACGGTTTGGGAATAGCTTATAAAATTTATAAAACAAAAGATACTAGCAATAAAAAACG
>JAYSYG010000651.1:0-3017 GCA_043716685.1 Sphingobacteriaceae bacterium
GGACATTGACTCACCAAGGCCGCATTCGCCACTTCCCAGCCATGTTTCGCTAAGTTCAAAAAATCTGCCTCCTTCATCTTCCATAATGTAGTAGGATAATCCCGCGCTGATTCAATGTTCTTCTGACTTAAACCCACTTGTGTAGGAGAAACAGATTGTACATTGCCTGCTGTCTTACAAATATCCGATACAGACTCCCCTATTTTTAAATAAGCTCCTGAGTCCCGTGTATTTTTAAAATGGTCGCAAAGGCTCCTTGCCCTTAACGCGCGCACCTGGTCCATCGTCACATCTATCAGGCGCATGGCCTCATACCACTTCCTTGCTTTGGTAGTTATTGCCATCGCTGCGTCGCTCACAATTAAAAAATTTATCTCAGGACGGTAAACTAATCCCGAATCGAATTTCACCAGCGGCTCAATGCCAAGGTTATCATAAGCCCCGCCATCCCAGATATGCAGGGTTTTAAACTGTGGCTGAATGCTCTCTTTATCAATATGGCTTATATACCGCACCCAATTAAATTTCCCTGTTTTCAATTTAAGAGGTCCGATAAGAAAAGGTACCGCCGCCGAACAGCATAAAGCATCCGACAGTTTTATATCCGGTTTATATACATAATTTAAAATATAATCCCCCATTCTATTTTGTGGAATAAACCGCCAGCTCTTCCCGCTCTCAATGGCTGTCGCATTAATATTCCACCGGGGTAACGGCTCTATATCATTTAAATGCGCTGTTATATTCCAGCACTTCCGCATGGCTCCTGAAAAAATAGCCGCTCTTCCTTTCCTTATCATGGTAATTGGCCAAAGCATTCTAAAAATTGCATTCAACTGAAGATTCTTTTCAGTAAGACACTTCTTTACAAAAGGAATACATTTACTTCCAAATTCAGAAGAACCGGGCCATTTATTGTTGTTGGCCTGATAAACCATTCCGATCAGTAAGGAACCTCCCGATACCGTCGAAAGCATCTGGATTTTTTCAAGTAACCCATCCTGTGCAAGCCTGCTCAGCACCCCAAGGTGAAAAGCCGCTGCCCTAACTCCTCCACCCGATAAAGTAATGCCAATTTTTTTGTCTGAAGCTGTCTGAAAATTACTCATGTGAAAATATTTTATTACAGCCAAAATAATAAAATATAAAATACAAACCCGCACATAACTCCGTTTAGAGTTAAAATCAAGTAGTACTACTTGGTTTTAGGATTAGTCTGAATTGTTGGGGAGAAAAAAATGTGAACCTGACGGTACTATAAAAGGATGTCATGTCGAGTAGGCATCGTTGGATTTTGAATGGCCGTATTGAGATCCAGTTAGGCGTAGCGTCCCGTGAAGTCTTTCTTAACAGGCCTCTGACCTAATTAACAGTTTTGCCGTTTCAGCAGGATTTGCAATCCTGGAATCCAGGTTCAAAATACACAGTTTCTAAAACACCCTAATACTTCTCCAGCTTCTCGTTAAAGCTGAGATCGCGGTTGGCGGCATGTACTTTAATGTTAATGAGTAACTCTTCGCAGTTATGTTTCAGGGTTTCAGTCTGAATGCTCTGGATAAGTTTATAAACGGATTCTGTAGAACCTTCTACAACTGTTTCGAAGGGGCAGACTTTATAATTAAGCCCGCTGTTATGAATCAGCGCAATGGCTTTATCAATGAGTTCATATTTATTTTCTTTGGCACCAATGGGTAGCAATTGAATGGCGGCGTTGATCTTCATAGTTTAAAGATTTAATTGTGATAATTTTAAAGACATAACATTTACAAGGTTCCCCAAAGGCTTTTCGGCCATTGCTTTAATAAAAGGATTGAGATCGCCCAGGAGATCTATTTTACACTCACCCGGACTATTCGCATCTCCAATAAACTGAACCTTCAGACTAAAATTAAATTTCGCCAGTCCGTCGCTTGAAAATAAAATAAATTCATAAGGAACTTTCTCAGCTACTTTAATCGTCATGGGCGTTATACCCTTTATATTAAAGGAACACTCGTTTTCTGAATAGTTAAAATTATCCACTTTATCTTCAGGTAAAATGGTAGAGAAGTTTTTAAAATCGCTTAAAAAATCAAATAAACTTTTAAGACTTGCCAGTGTTTTGTTGGTTTCGCTAACGATCGTAAATTTTGCCACAATTATTTATTTAGAATTTAAAATATAGATTTTATTACTCTTAATATCATTTAGAATACTCACCTTTCTATTTTGGAAGAGTGATTATTTCGTACCTGACCAGGAAACTAGATCTGATCTTTATTTTTTTAAATGCTATTTCAGGATCCTCAGCGCCATCACTTACACGGGTATTAGAGACATTCATATAGGACATTTTTTGATAACCCATTTGTGGCTGATCCTGAACGTAATTGTCAGTTTCCAGTATTTGTATGGGTACTCCAGCCTTTTGATCGAGAGCGGCCAATAAATAATCTACTTTTTCTTTCGCTGCCTTAATCGCTTTTATGCGGTTCTCTTTCTGAAATTCAAGAACTTTTGAATGTGTATATCTCGAAATATAAGCATCGTGTGCGTTGATCCTATCCAGCCGTTCATATACCTTAGAAAGCATATCGGCATCTCCCACCTTTAATATATAAGATTTACTGATCAACACATCTTTGTTTGATTTCCGTACTTTTCCATAATCCGCATCTGCTTTGCTCAGAGTAAGATTAGAAAGGTCTATTCCAATTTCTTTTAAGTTCTTTTTGAGATCCGCTTCCTGTTTATCAATGGTTATTTTTTCTTTGCCATCCATCCTTTCAAGTAAGGTAATGGTAATATAAAGTTCATCGGGTGTAATTTCCATTTCACTTGTTCCGGTAATCTCAATAAAACGTTTGTTGGCCAAAGTGTTATCTACTACCTGGGCAGTTACTGAAACCAGAGAAAACAGGTATAGACCACCTGCTAAAAATATTTTCTTCATAGTACTTAAATTAAAAAATGCATACCAAAAGTATGCATTAGAAATTAATATAGATAGTAATTAGGCTTATTTCACAAGTTGATAT
>JAYSYG010000652.1:0-9201 GCA_043716685.1 Sphingobacteriaceae bacterium
TTCACAAAACTCTCAGGCACGCCCGCACTGCTGGAATTTCCAAAAGTAACCAGGCCGCTGCCTGCCTTTACCAGCAAAGAGTCAACATGCCCATGATAACACCCTTCGAATTTTAAGATCTTGTTTCGTTTCGTATATCCCCGTGCGAGACGTATGGCACTCATTACAGCTTCTGTTCCACTACTCACAAATCTTAGTTTTTCAATAAATGAATTGTTGGAAAGGATCAACTCAGCGAGTTCGTTTTCTAATTGCGTGGGAGCTCCGAAAGAGGTGCCTTTACGCATGGTTTTATCAACCGCGTTTAAAACAGTATCATCTGCGTGACCTAAGATCAGTGGTCCCCAGCTGCAACAATAGTCAATGTATTCATTTCCATCTGCGTCCCAAATATGTGAACCTTTACCGCGCTCGATAAAAAGAGGATTCCCGCCAACGCTCCTGAAAGCGCGTACTGGTGAATTAACGCCTCCCGGGAAATAATTTTTCGCTTTTTCAAAAAGCCCCGCCGATTTTGTAGTTATCATAAAATTTGCGGCAAAATTATGGATTTATTGCGTTAAATGATGGATACTAATTTAACTATTATTAAAAAGTGTTAAACAAAAAAATCCCTATACTTGTGGTTCAATAGTTGAAGTAATTAAATACAACTTTACCAGATGAAAAAAATATTCTTAGCCCTTATCGCATTTTCACTTTTCTCCTTCATAACATTAAATGGGGATGGTGATAAGATACCTTCTGCTACCTTAAAAAAACTGGATGGAAGCAAAGTGAACTCTAATACCTTTAGCAATAATGGCAAGCCTATTATTATCAGTTTCTGGGCTACCTGGTGCAAACCCTGCAAAAAAGAACTTGACGCGATCCATGAAAATTATTCAGAGTGGACTAAAGAAACGGGCGTTAAACTTATTGCCATCAGTATTGATGATGCGAGAAGTTCAGGAAAAGTAGTAACAGATGTAAAATCAAAAGGCTGGGATTTTGAAGTGTATATTGACGAAAATCAGGATTTTAAACGTGCCATGAACGTTAACAATGTTCCGCATACATTTTTAGTGGATGGTAGCGGAAAAATCGTTTGGAGTCACAATTCATACTCTGATGGGGATGAAGAAAAACTTTACGAAAACATTAAAAAAATTGTTGCAGGTCAACCTCTTTCTCATTAAGAAATTAGAGAAATAATTTTGCTTATACGGCAAAAAATTCCTTATTTTACCGCATGTTAAAAAAACACAATAAAGGTAGCTTAGCGGCTACTTTTATACTGATTAGCCTTTTTCATTTTCCCCATATTACAGCTCAAACGGATGCCGGATCCATTCACGGAAATTTCCAGGTAGATGCTCAATATTATCAACCCGATTCATTAATTGGTGCTCCTAAAGTTCCTGAAAAATTTCTTTCAAACGCCTTTGGAAATATTAATTATACCAAGGGTGCTTTTTCTGCCGGGGTAAGATATGAAGCATACAATAATGTGCGTCAGGGTTTTGACCCGAGGTATAAAGGCCAGGGAATTGTTAACCGTTTTGCAAGGTACCAGACCGAGCTGCTGGACATAACGGTTGGTAACATCTATGAACAATTTGGAAGTGGTTTAATGCTGAGAACGTATTACGAGCCAGGCTTGTTATATGATAATTCGCTTGATGGGATGAGGATCATCAGTTCGCCGATAAAAGGAGTTACATTGAAAGGTTTGGTTGGAAAACAGCGCTATTTTTTTAATGTTGGTGCCGGGATAGTTAGAGGCGGTGATGCTGAAATTAATTTAAATGAACTTTTAGATTCTCTTTTGGGCAATAAAAAGACCCGAATTATTTTGGGTGGTAGTTTTGTAAGTAAATACCAAACCGACCAGGATCCTTCTTTAGTGCTGCCACAAAATGTTGCCACTTATGGAGGACGCATCAATATTATCCGCGAAGGATTTAATTTTTCGACTGAATATGCTTACAAAATAAATGACCCGTCTGCAGATAATAAATTTTCATATAAATACGGCGAAGTGCTGTTCTCTTCTTTATCTTACGCTACAAAAGGGTTTTCTTTTTTGCTCCAGGGAAAAAGAGTTGACAACATGAGTTTTCGTAGTGACAGGAATGAATCTCTTCAAAGCCTCCTGATCAATTACATACCTGCCACAACCAGGCCACACACGTATTCTTTACTTGCGCTCAATCCATACGCAACACAACTAAGAGGCGAGGTTAGCGGGATGGGTGAAATTCAATATAAATTCAAGAAGGGAACCTTTTTAGGTGGAGATTACGGCACTGAACTTACATTGAACGGTTCCCTGGCTAACGGCCTGAACCCAATTGGCGTGAATGATTCTCTCACATCCCAACATTATTATAAAACCCGTTGGACAGATATTGGAAGAGCTTATTACCGTGATTTTTTTATCGAAATAAATAAAAAATTTACAAAGAAAATTAAGGGTACTTTCCTGGTTGCAAAACAGTTCTACGACCGCAACATTATTCAATTTGCTGCGGATAATGCCGGGTACAAAACCCTTGAATCCACAATTGGTGTTGTGGATCTGAGTTACAAATACAAAACCTCCTCTACTATTCGGATCGAACTCCAAGGGTTGTTTGCCAAAGAAAAAGATATGATCACCAATTCAAATCTTGTTGCCCGCGGTAACTGGGCTGCCGCGTTAATTGAATGGACACCAACGGGTAATTGGTTTTTTGCAGTTTACGATCAGTATAATTATGGTAACCCTGAATCAAACCTGCAAATTCACTATTATCTTGGGACTTTTGGTTACAATAATGGGCCACATAGAATCTCGGTTAGTTATGGTAAGCAAAGTGCGGGTATTTTCTGTGTAGGAGGAGTTTGCAGAACAGTTCCCGCCTCAAACGGGGTAACACTTTCAATTACCAGTAGTTTTTAGTAAATTTGATTAAAGAATACATCATGAAAAAACTGATTTTCCTTCCGCTTGTTCTATTGGCTCTTATCAGTTGTGATAAGATTCCGTCTCGTATTCCTCCTCCTGTACCCGATTGTGTTCTTGATAGCAGCATTATTGCTGTAAATAACAATACTCTCACCAGCGGTACAAGAAAAGTTTTGCTTGAGGATTATACCGGCCATACCTGTGGCAATTGTCCACGCGCCGCAGAAAAAGCCGAAGAACTTATTGGTATTTATAAAAGTAAGTTAGTTGTGCTTGCCAACCATGTGAGTAAAACCTTTGCTGCGCCAAAAGGTAAGTACCTTGAGGATTTCAGGGATGTTACAGCAACGGAATGGGATGTGTTTTTTGGTATGTCGGGAGCAGGTTTGCCAAAAGGTACCGTTAACCGTATGTTAATTTCAGGTGCATATCCGCAAAACTATTCTTCCTGGGCATCTAATGTTCAAACTGAATTAAATAAACCGCAATCCGTTAAACTTGATGTTTATACAACTTTTGATCCTGGTCAGAAACTCCTTAATGTAAAAGTGCTTACTACTTTTAAAACGGCTATTGCATCCAATGTTAACCTAAGTATGGTTCTTACTTACGACAGCCTTGTTACAAACCAAACCGATTATACCCCACCTTCTGGAGTAACCGTTGTAGACGGAGACAGAAGGCCAGATTACCTTTTTGATCACATTATGGTTAAATCTTTGAACGGCACCTGGGGGCAATTAATCAAAGCCTCACCAATTGCCGCAAAAGATACTGTTACGATCCGTAAAGCATGCAACCTCACCTCTAAGTGTTTTCTTGCAGACCAGGTGTGCGCGGATCATGAACGCATGTATTTAGTTGTATTTGCCTACAACGAAACAACAAAAGAAATTCTCCAGGTAGAAAAAGTAAAGCTAATTCCTGCCAATAAATAATTCGATCTTACATACATAAAAAGGCTATCCAAATGGATGGTCTTTTTTGCTTTTCGCGATTTTATTTCAAAAATTCTATTTCCAAAAGTCAATACTGTTCCTTATCGCTCGGAAAATCTTTGCTTTTAACATCGCCAATATATTGCTTAAAAGCATTTCCCATACTCTCGTACAAATTTAAATACCGTCTTAAAAAACGCGGACTGAATTCATGGTTCATGCCGAGCATATCGTGTGTTACCAACACTTGCCCATCCACACCGCCCCCTGCACCTATACCTATTACAGGGATAGAAATGCTCTGAGCAACCTTCGTTGCAAGGGTTGCAGGTATTTTTTCAAGTACCAGTGCAAAACAACCGTACTGCTCCAATAATTTCGCATCTTCCATAAGGCGTTCCGCTTCTTCTTCTTCTTTTGCTCTTACGGTATATGTACCAAATTTATAAATGCTTTGCGGAGTTAATCCTAAATGTCCCATTACCGGGATCCCAGCCGTTAAAATACGTTCTATGCTTTCCTTTACTTCTTTTCCACCTTCCAGCTTTACCCCATGCGCGCCACTTTCCTTCATTATTTTTATTGCCGACCTAAGCGCTTCTTTTGAATTAGCCTGGTAAGACCCAAAAGGAAGATCTACAATTACCAGCGATCTGCTGGTTGCTCTCACCACGCTGCTGGCATGGTAGATCATTTGGTCAAGGGTAATTGGAAGAGTTGTCTCGTGGCCCGCCATAACATTACTTGCACTATCACCTACAAGGATCACATCTATTCCGGCACTGTCAATAATTTTCGCCATGGTGTAATCGTACGCGGTAAGCATCGCGATCTTTTCACCGCGCTTTTTCATTTCAAGCAACACGTTAGTTGTTACTTTTTTTATTTCCCTGTGAATTGACATAGACTTCGAAATTTAAAACAAAATTAAATAAAAAACCCAACCGGTAAGGGTTGGGTTAAAGATCGCCATAATACTGGATTAGTAACTTGAGAAGCCAGATTTATCGGTTATTTTGTGCTCTATAAGAAGTCCCACGCAAGCTGCATCCGTTGATTTATGTTTGTCTTTTTCAGTTGCACCTTGTGGAACAACAACTTCAATTACAAGCTGACGCGTACTTACACTTTGAAACTCAAAGATCTGTGTATCTTCGGCGGCTTTATTGTCGAAAAGCATTTCGTTCGTACGCGCATCAAAAATTTTATAGTTTACCTTTTCTCCGAGAATTGTTTCACAACACACAGAAATCCTGTAATCCATTCCTTTGTATATAACGCAACGTAATTTTGAAACCATTCCCTGGTTAAACAAACCACTCTTGCTTTGCGCATTGTACTGCCAGTTACCTGCTTTAGCATCGTCAAATACACAGAACTTCCTGTGGAACTGACCGCATACTCCTGATTGTGAGAATAAAGAAGTGCTTAATGCAACCGTTATGATAAATGATAAAAAGTATTTCATGGTCTTACTATTATTTAGTTAAAGTGTATGAATTGCGGATAGCCTTAATTTTACCAATAATGGTATTATATACTTCTTCAGTAATTACCAGTTGTTTACCACCGGTTAATGTAGTTGTTTTATCGTCTTTTGCTTTAGCAGATTTCGCGTCCTGCTCACCCATTTTATTAAATTCTGCCAGCAATCCATCAAAATCTGACTTCACAGCCATTACATTCGGATCTGATTCATGTTTTTTCAGGAATTCAATAAGATTTTCAAGTGTATACTTTTGATCTGCCAAACGCTCAATAACAGGACTGTCGGCTTTATATTTAGCAAGGTTAACAGCAATATAAATGCTCTCTAACCAGCCACCGGCAACAACCAGTGCTAATGTTGGACCTTGTTTACTATCTTCAAGCGCTTCAAAAGATGAAAAGTAAACATCATCTGTAATTACTGCAAGAGAATCTGGTGAACTGATATTATTTTCAAGACGTTTCAAAACTTCCGGCTTAATGGCCGTTGAAACACCAATCTGATCACCCATTATCTTAACCGTCTTAAAATATTTAAGAGACTCCGAACCGATCTCAAAAATAGAACAGTAGCTAAGGTCACAGCTATAAATACCAAAATTAAGTGCTTTGGCTTTGGAATCTGTATAATTTTTTTCGTTCGAAGGCGGATTTAAAAATGAAATGTCCTTATTCGTTTTTCCGCCCACCATCTTAATGAAAGTAAGCATTTCACCTGGTGAAGGCACCTGGAAAAAAGTCTCAGAAACGGGTCCCGTTTTAGGTTCTTCTGTTTTTGTAGAATCTACTGAATCGTTGTCATCAGTTTTTTCTCCACCACCACAACTGCTAAGTGAGAAGGCGGTAATTGCAGACAAATAAAATAGCGTTGATTTATTCATTTTTTAAAGATATAGTTTTTTATTTAGCTTTTAATAATTTATTTACAAGGTCCGCGGCTTCATGAAACTCTATAGCTGAGTAAACTTTCAAACCCGATTCGTCAATTAATTTCTTAGCCAGTTCCGCGTTAGTACCTTGTAAACGTACAATAATAGGCACATTAATCGTTCCCATATTCTTGTAAGCATCTACAATACCCTGTGCAACACGGTCACAGCGCACAATTCCGCCAAATATATTCACCAGTATGGCTTTTACATTTTTATCTTTCAGAATGATCCGGAAGGCTTTTTCAACCCTTTCTGCATTTGCGGTACCACCAACATCTAAAAAGTTAGCAGGTTCTCCACCACTTAGTTTTATAATATCCATGGTAGCCATAGCCAAACCAGCGCCATTTACCATGCACCCTACGTTTCCATCAAGTTTCACGTAGTTTAGTTCCGCATTTCTCGCTTCCACGTCTGTTGGATCTTCTTCCGTAATATCCCTCATTTTTTCATAATCCGGGTGACGGAACAGACCATTATCATCAAAGGAAACCTTGCTGTCAACTGCAATTATTTTATCATCGCTGGTTTTTAATACCGGATTGATCTCAAACAGAGAAGCATCAATACTTTCGTAAGCTTTGTAAAGAGAAGTCACAAATTTTACCATTTCCTTAAATGCGTTTCCGCTCAGTCCAAGGTTAAAGGCTATTTTGCGCGCCTGGAAAGCCTGAAGACCAACCCTTGGGTCAATTTCTTCTTTCCATATCTTTTCAGGTGTGTGTTCTGCAACATGTTCAATGTCCATTCCACCTTCAGTGCTATAAATAATGGTATTCCGGCCTTTGGAACGGTCGAGCAAAACACTCATATAGAACTCTTTTGTAGGACTGGCACCCGGATAATACACATCCTGGGTAATTAAAACCTTGTTTACCAGTTTCCCGGTAGCGCTTGTTTGCGGAGTTATAAGGTACATTCCCAAAATCTTTGAAGCAATTTCTTTTACTTCAGCATGGCTTTTCGCCAATTTCACACCACCACCTTTGCCACGGCCACCAGCATGTATCTGCGCCTTAACAACCACCCAATCACTATTATATTTTGCTTTTAGCTCTTTCGCTGCATCAACTGCCTGCTCAGGAGTTTCTGCTACAATTCCTTCCTGTATTGCTACTCCAAAACTTTTTAAGATGCTTTTACCCTGGTATTCGTGAATGTTCATATATAAATGGTATTGTTTTTGATCACACAAAACAGCACTGTTGCCTTCTTTGATTTTTAATTTGCAACAACACGCTTATTTTATAGTTAGGTTAATAAGTGCTTCAAATGTAAGGTTTTATTTGCAATTGAAAAATGAGTTATAAAAAAACCCGGTACTAATTACCGGGTTTTGAAGAATTAATAAAGCGTTGTTATCTGTATAAATTTATAGTGCCTTTTTTATCATTGGTTACCCCGTCTTTACCCGTAGTTTTTAGAGTATAGAAATAGGTTCCTTCTGCTGAGTCTTTGCCGTAAGTGTTTTTACCATCCCATTCTATGTTACCCGTGGTGCTTATCAATTCATATACAATGTGTCCCCAGCGGTCGTAAATTACCATGCTTATCTCTGTTAGGTTTTTAGCTCTGAGGAAGTAAATATCGTTGATGCCATCGTTATTAGGCGTAAATACATTTGGTATCTCAAGAGCAGAAGGGATTTCCACTTTTATGTATTTATAGGCAGTATCCAGGCAGCCTCCTTTAATTGAATACATTACAACAGTGTAAGTTCCAGGCTGACTATAAATTGTTGTTGGTGAAAGGCTTGAGGAAATTGGCCCTGACACAAATGTTCCCGTCGGTGTTAAACTTCCGGAAGTAGTTCCGTTTCCAAAAGACCACATAGAACTAATGTTGTTACTATTATTGCTGGAAAAAGATTTGTTTGTAAACGTTACAGACAAAGGAGCATACCCTGTTTCGTCACTCGCGTCAAAATCAGCAGTAAGAGATCCTCCAACTGAAGTATAAACCGATTTGGTGAAACAGCCATTAGTAGTATTCGTAACAACTATGGTGTAATTTCCGGGAAACGCTACATCGAAAGTCGCCTTATTATTCTGCCCGGTTATAAATGGCCCCGTCCAACTATATGTAACGCCTGTTGAAGGCAAAATAACAGGTGTAAACGTAACAAAAGCAGCTGCACAATCTATTGTATAAGTTTTATGCACTGCGGGAGGAGCATCAATAGTAGGATAAATTCTATTATCGGTAATTGTATAATATCCTTTGGAAATACAACCATTGTTCAGGTCCTTCCCTGTTAATGTGTAAATACCAACTGTTGCAGCTGTATATGTTGAGTTTACCTGCAATGGTGTTTGCGGACTGGGTCCTTCCCATAAGTAACCGATTACCGGCTGGTTTGTAGGAAACGTGTTAGGAGGGATGCCGGTCTTACTTTGATTAGTTAAAACTATAGTAGGTGAATTACAGGTTAAAGAGCTTGCTCCAGCGGATATAGAAGTTGTTGGAGGAAAGGTGTTCTGGAACATTGGGATAATGGACGTACTCTTGCAGGTACTGCTAATATCTGTTATAGTAAGTGTATAGGTGTTAATTAATGTTGCAGTTGGAGCTGTGGTCGTATTAACCGTGATCGTGGTTCCGACTATATTGCCCGGAACACCCTGAAAGCCCCAGTTATAAGAAATATTCGGGGTTTCACTAAATGCTTCCAATATAGTCTTTGGATTGTCACAATTAAGGATCTGAAGGGGAACAATGGCACTAATGGCCGGAGTAAATGTGTTCTGAAGAACGGACACTTGTGTTCGTGTATCACAATTATTTGTATTGTCCCTCACAATCACTGTCCATGTACCCGGTACAGTTATAGTGCTATAAACACTTACAGCGCTCAAAGATCCAGACACAGGTATAGTTGTGGAAGTTGGAGGACCCAAAATAGTATACGAAACCG
>JAYSYG010000653.1:0-3015 GCA_043716685.1 Sphingobacteriaceae bacterium
AAATTACACGGAATACATGACCAAAACAATTCAACAACTGCACATAGGCATTTTAGGAGGCGGACAGCTGGGGCGGATGATCATTCAAAATGCCATCAATTTAAATTTAAACATTTCAGTTTTAGATCCCGATAAAAATGCGCCCTGCAGGCATCTGGTAAAAAAATTTACGCAAGGTAGCCTTACCGATTTTGAAACCGTTTACGATTTCGGCAAAGACAAAGACCTTATTACCATTGAGATTGAGAATGTGAATATTGAAGCATTAAAAGCTTTGGAAAAAGAAGGAAAAAAAGTATTTCCACAACCACATATTATCGAACTGATCCAGGATAAAGGCTCACAGAAAATGTTTTACCAGCGCAACAATATTCCAAGCCCTGATTTTTTTCTCATTGAAAATAAAAAACAAATAACCAAATATGCCGATTACTTTCCTTTCTTCCAGAAGCTCCGCACGGGTGGCTATGATGGAAAAGGTGTTACCAAGCTTGTAAGTCCGCACCACCTCGAAAAAGCTTTTGAAGCGCCGAGCGTGTTGGAGCGGTTAGTTGATTTTGACAAGGAATTATCTGTGATTGTTGCGCGCAGCGAGAGCGGCGAGATAAAATGTTTTCCGGTAGTAGAATGTGAGTTTAATCCGGAAGCCAACCTGGTAGAGTTTTTATTCAGTCCGGCCGATATTAAAAAAACCGTTGAAAAAGAAGCAATTAAAATCGCTACCAACATTGCCGAAAAATTAGGCATTGTAGGACTTCTGGCTGTAGAACTGTTTTTGACCAAAGACGGAAAAGTACTTGTAAATGAAGTGGCACCGCGACCACACAACAGCGGACACCATACGATAGAAGCAAACGTAACATCACAATTCGAACAGCACCTTCGCGCTATTTTAAATTTACCTCTGGGTGATACTTCTATTGTAAGAGCAGGTGTAATGGTAAACCTCCTGGGTGATTTTGGTCATGAAGGAACAGCCATTTACCAGGGAATGGAAGACGTGCTTAAATTCAGCGGGGTTTATGTACATCTTTATGGTAAGGCTATTACCAAGCCGTTCCGCAAGATGGGACATGCCACTATTGTTGACAATGACATTTTAAAAGCAAAACAAAAGGCAAAACTGGTTAAAAATACTTTGAAAATAATAGCTTAATCTCTATTTTTAGCCGCTATGGAAAAACGTACATGCCCTGAATGCGGTGAAGTTATAAAAGGCAGGATCGATAAAAAATTCTGTAGCGACATGTGCCGCAATTCTTATAACAATAAGCAGAACAGCGATACCAATAATTACGTAAGAAACATTAATAATTCCCTTCGAAAAAACCGCAGGATCCTGGAAGAATTATTACAGGGGGAAAAAATAACCCTTCCGAAACAAAAACTCGTTGATAAAGGCTTTCATTTTGGTTTTTATACCAACCAGGTGACAACAAAAAACAACCACACCTACACGTTTTGTTATGAATTCGGATATTTGCCAATTGAAGACAAGGATTTTATCCTTATTGTAAAAAGAAAAGCAGACTAATTGCTGCTTTCTTCGTTTATATAAAACAATTTATAGTACTTCATTCCACGCTCTTCATCAAAACCACGCTCTACATAATCGTGTTTTGAATGAATATAAATGTGAAAGTTTTTATCCAGCTTTACTACGCTTTTCATGTACTTGGCATTCTTTTTAACTGCTGTCTGCGACACTTCAAACTCATCAATAGCAGTAAGATCCAGCTTCTTGTTATAATCGCCCCTATAATCATTGAAAGCTTCTATGATCTCGGGTTGCACAAGAACTTCCTTTTCAAAATCCTTTAAATTAAACGTATCTTTTTCTTTAAAATAAGATGCACTTTTATTAAGCATCATCATCTGGTCCTTTTTATCCACGTTATTTGCTTCCGTTAGAATTTCTTCGCAGAAACCGCGTGATGTATCCATGAAATTCCTGGTGTGATAATAAGCATTTGGCTTAATTACAGCATTTAAAAAATCTTCTTCCCAATACAGCGCGCATTCAGCTACCCGGTTATTCGTGTCAATAATACTGAGTTTGTAACCCTTTTTCTTCTCTGTATTAAAGACAAGGCAGCCTTTGTCGAGCTTATTAATATTAATACCATTGTCGCAATCCACGTCAAACTCATCTACATGCTGATAAACCTTCAAAAAAGTCTCTTTATTTTCCGTTTTAAAATAACCTACGGCATCGCAGAGTTCTCCGTCAACCATGGCATCTTTGAAATAACAAACAAAAAATTCGCCGCCACTTATTTTCGGGTGCATGCTTTGATTGAAAAGATGCATTGCCACCTGCTTTGAGAGTTTTACAAAATCTTTCTGAGAATTAAAAAGATCTTCGGAAGCATTGGCTGTGCTGGCCAACGACACATCTATCTTTCCTTTGAACTGGTAATAAATATCTGTTTTAAAAGGCGTTAAAAAATACCGCAAAACTGTTTCTTTTACAAAATCATCCTTGAATTCAATTAGTTTTTCGCTGCAAGTTAATTCCTCGCCTAAACCTTTATTCCCTACAAAATGTACTATAAAATGTGTGAGCTGCGCTCTTGAAAAATCGATCATACTTACTAATTTCTAAAGCCTTAAATATAGCGTTCTTCTACATTCCGCTTTTAACAATATTTAAACAAGTTTTAAGTCTCATTGGCGAAAATAAGTGATGAGTGGACTGGCAGATACTAATAAAAAAATTAATTTTGTGTATACCGATTAATTTTCAACTATGCAAAAGCAAGCTTCCGCGATCACTAAAAAAGTACTAATCATTTTTAGTGTTGTTACATTATGTTCTTTTACGCTATTAAAATTTGTCTTTGATAAAAACGACGTGATAGTTGGTTTATTATTCGACAGTTTGAAACAAGCGCATTATTCTCCGCCAAAACTTGATGACACCTTTAGTGAAAAAGTGTTTGACATTTATATAAATAATGGGTTCAACAAACAATTCCTTTTGCAAAGCGATGTTGATGATCTGAATAAATACCG
>JAYSYG010000654.1:0-3010 GCA_043716685.1 Sphingobacteriaceae bacterium
AAGCAGATCGTTATGAAAAATCCTCTGGTAAATCAACTCACCCGTTTCATCGTAAAGATTAGATTCTCCTTCGGCATCACCGTAATCGAAGCGAACGTCCTTAAAAGTTTTTCCATTTTCATGATAGGAATGACACAAGCCATTATACTCTCCGTTTTCATAAAAATATTCTGATTGTAGCTTACCATCATAATAGTTTTCAACTTCCTTACCATTTTTCTGATTATTAAAATAAGGTACTTCGCTCATCAGTACACCAAAAGCATTATAACTTGTCGCCTTTCCTTCCATTCTTCCCTTTTTAAACTCTACTTCTGTTTCGGTTTTACCGTCAGGATAGAAACTTCTGGATAAGCCGTCGGCATAATCCTTTACAAATTGTTTTTTAAAGATCACTTTACCCTCAGATGTTTTTTTCTCCAGCAAGCCGTTGCCACCTGGCATGTCGATGTTCTGTGAAACCGCACCGCTGGTATCGTGATAAACAATTTTGATCAGGCAATTCTCGCTGTATAAATTCTCGCTGGTTAATTTCCCGTTTACATCATAATATTCATTCCAGCCATCAATATTATCATTCACGTAATATGTATAGCTGTCAAGGCTTCCATCTTTATGGTAATTCTTCCAGTAGCCTTCATTGTTACCATCCACAATCATTCCTTCAGTTTCCAAAGTCCCGTTTAAATAATACGATTTGTAATACCCGTTTTCTGTACCCTCTTTATACAAGCGTTCTCTTTTTATCTTTCCGTTCGTGTGGTATTCTGTGTATTTACCGTCAAATTTTCCTTCTTTGTAATTCGTCTCCCGGGTAAGGACACCAAATGTCGAATAATCTTTCCATACACCTTCGAGTTCGCCATCGCTTACTTTTCCTTCGCGCCGTTTCATCCCGTTAGGATGGTATAAGGTCAATTGGAAATTTTTTCCATTGATCTTACTGTCACAAATTTTTGCCCCGTCTTTTTTATAGGCTCTGTATTCTAGCAGTTTTCCCTTTTTGTAAAGTAACTCCTGCCAAAGAATACCATCTTCGGTATATTCTTTTGTCAGCCCATTTAATTTACCATTTGTATAAACCTCCTCGGTTTCAACCTTACCGTTTTCATGAAACTCTTTCAGCGCACCTTCCAGCAAACCCTCTTTATTGTAAGTAAATACTTTTAAGGGCTTGCCACTTCTGTAATAAGTTTTCCATTCGCCAACCGGGTTGTTTTTTACGTAACTTCCTTCCGATTCTACTGTATTGCCCGCGTTGTTCCAAAGTGTTTTTGAGGCGCCTTCGCGGTTACTATTAACGAAAGTGGCTTTCTGATATATTTTCCCATTGTCAAAGTATTCCACCAGGTCTCCACTCAAAGCACCGTTAACATTTTTAATAGTGTAGCGCGGTGAGCCATTGCGGTAATAATAGGTTTGCGTACCATTTATTTCACCATCTTTATATTCAGTGCTTGCGGCAATATTTCCATTAGAGAAATAGGATTTTTTCAACCCGTGGATCTTATTGTTTAAAATACCAACCTCAACGCTTGGATTGTTATTGTCATAGAAACTTTTATATAACTTTTCATCACCGTTATTGTATATCCCTTCTTCTTTAATTCCGCCGGTCTTCGTGTAATACTTCCAGGTTCCGTTTCTTTTGCCGTCTACAAACTCGCCTTCTGATTTTTTGATGCCATTGTTGTAATAAAAAACCCAGTACCCGTTGTTTTGCTCCTGAGCATTTTGAAAACCCGTTGCCACAATTAAATTGTTACTGAACCAGTGCGGTACACTTACTGTTTTACCGTTCAGGTTCTCGGTATAATTGGCCATGGTTTTACACATATAATGGTACGTCCAGAGTTCGAATTTATCTACATCCGATTTGTTTTTCAGAAGCCATTTGTTCACTTTCTCTATTTCCATACCTCTTAAGCAAAAATATGCGTAGGGTTCGTAGTATTTGGCATTCTGAAGATCGCTGAAGAATTTCCCATAGAACTCATTATAAAACCCTTTCACGTCTTTGTACTTGCCAATATTCTCTATTACCAATTGCATTTGTTTGGTAAGATCAAAACGCAGATCTGTTTTCGATTTGTATTTATCACTGAGCGCCACTTTTGATTTAATAATACTTTCAAGCTCACTGAAATCATTTTCAGTCTCAAACACCTTCAGGGTAAGAACGGTGTCAGGCTCCAGTTCCAGCTTTGAAATTTTTTCAAGATCGCCTACAATTCCCTGCGCCCTTTTGGTGGTACCGTCACATAAAAGCGAGAACTGGTAAGCAAGCATAGTAGCGGTAATATTATTGCTTCTGCGGGCAAGTAAACCCATTTGCAGGTGACTGGCGGTATGAAAAGGATTTATTTTTATAGTCCTGATGAATAAAGTATATGCCTCGTCGTATTTTTTTTGACCAAGCTTTGAAACGCCCATCTCGTAATAAAACAAATGGTTAAGCGGGTAATCTTTCGCTCCAATTTCATAGATTTGCTGAGCTTCGTCATATTTCTTTAAATGATCAAGGAAACCTCCTTTGTAAATAAGTATATTCGGCGTGTAGTCGTTTTTAAGTTTTAATAAATGATCGCACAGAGCAATACCTTCTGTATTTTTTTTGAGTGCGAGATAACTGTTCAAAATCTCTACAGAAGCCAGATAATAGTTCGAATCATTCCTGTCAACTTTCTTGAACTCTGTAATGGCCTCTTCATACTTTTCGTCATCATGAAGCTTTACACCCCTTTCAATTATGAAAATAGAACGCTCCTTTTCTTTAAAATTTTGTTGTGCGCGCAGCGATAGGGTGCCTGATAAAAGCAACAGGACAATTGAAAATTGCGTAAGTTTTTTCATGCGTGGATAGTGTCTTTTTTTAATAACATAGTCATAGCCGGGTTGTTAGGCAAACATCGCTATTCCATGTTGGGTAAAATTGGAATTCTGCTAAAATAAGTAATATTTTAATTCTTTGTAAGTATCTTGCAAGCCAGTTAACGTAATTATTTAAAAA
>JAYSYG010000655.1:0-3006 GCA_043716685.1 Sphingobacteriaceae bacterium
CCGTATTGTATAAATGAGAAAAGAACCAAACCCTTCCCTTCCCCTGCGCAAGATCGAAAACGAACAAGACATCCATTTCTATTGACACCTCTTGCAATTCTTGTTATCTTGCGCCTTTATGACGTATAACAAGTTCCTCCTTCCTTTTTTACTTTTCTCAATAAGTGTTCTCTCGCAGGTAAAACTTTGCTCGTGGAATCTTGAAAATTTTGGCAAATCAAAAAGCGATAGCGCCATCACCTTTATAGCAAATACATTAAAAGGCTTTGATGTGATTGCCATGGTAGAAGTTGTTGCCGGAAATGGTGGCGCGCAGGCCGTTGCAAGGCTTGCAGACATTCTTAACCGGAAGGGTTCAAAATGGGATTACTGCATTAGTGATCCCACGACTGGCGCGCCGAATAAAATTGAGCGGTATGCCTTTCTCTGGAAAACAAACAAAGTAAAAAAAATTGGCACAGCATGGTTGGAAACAAAATTTAAAACAGAAATTGAAAGGGAACCTTATTTTGCAGATTTTATTTCAGAAGGGAAAGAATTTACAGTATTAGCTTTTCACGCTATTCCCAAAGAAAAACAACCTGAAACAGAGATCAAATATTTCAAATTTCTACCGGCGGAATACCCCGGAAAAAATATTTTATTCTGCGGAGATTTTAATTGCCCTGAATCCCATTCTGTTTTTATTCCTTTAAAAAACCTTTTTTATAAACCCGTTTTAATCAACCAAAAAACTTCCCTAAAAAGAGAATGCCGTTTAAATGATTGCCTTGCCTCTGAATACGATAATATTTTCTATACTTCGACAAAATTTCATTCTATAAGTTCCGGTGTCATACATTTCTATAAAGCGTTCGCAACACTAAAAGAAGCAAGGAAAATCTCGGATCATCTGCCGGTTTATTTCGAGTTTTCACTAAAATAATCCGCACGAAGATCTGTGCAGTTAAAACATTTATTCCCCGATCGAAAACCTGAATCCAATTCCATGCAAATTTTCAATTGTAATATTTTTTTCCTTCGCAAGTATTTTTCGAAGGCGGGAAATAAAAACATCCAGACTGCGCCCTAAAAAATAATCGTCGTTGCCCCAGAGTTTTTTCAGGATCTCTTCCCGCTTCAGGACTTTATCCTTATTCTCTAGAAAGAGTTGTAATAACTGCGATTCCCGTTGTGTGAGTGTAATCTTCTCTCCGTCTTTGTATATAAGATAATTTGCCGCATTAAACTGGTAATTGCCCAGCGTGTAAATTGACTTATCCTGTGTCCCGTTTTTTTTGGAACGTGTCAGGAAAATCTCTATTTTCAAAAGCAGTTCTTCTATACTAAAAGGCTTTACTAGGTAGTCATCCGCACCTAGCTTCAGTCCTTTGATCCTGTCTTCTTTTAGTATTTTGGAGGAAAGAAAAAAGATCGGCACATCCGGGTTCATTTTACGTATCGCGCTTGTTAGATCAAAGCCATCCATTTTAGGAAGCATGATGTCGAAAATACAAATATCAAACGTTTCTTTTTTAAAAAGCTCCAGGCAACTCAGACCGTCTGTGCAGTGCGTTACCAGGTAATTGCTTTGTTCAAGATTATCTTTTGTGAGATACGCCAGGGTTTCATCGTCTTCCGCATATAAAATTTTTACCAGACTCATATATTTTTCGGGATTTGCAGATACACAGTTATTCCTGATGATCCATTGTTAAATGCGTTGATCTTCCATTCGTGCAACAGGCATATTTTTTTTACATAATACAATCCCAGTCCGAATCCATTCACTTCGTTACTCCGTGTATTAGGAATCCTGTAAAACCGATCAAAAATAAAGGAGATTTTCTTTTTGGAGACCCCTATTCCATTATCACTAAATTCAAGGCGCAGCCCTTCTTCCTCCTGAAACAGACGAATAGTAAGTCTTGGGATAGTCTCGCAATATTTTACCGAGTTGTCGATTACATTATAAACCAGGTTGGTAAAATGAAATTCATCCGCATAAATTTGTGCTTCCTCATCGTAGAATTCCAGGTTTACCTTCAGAGCCTCATATTTTAAACGGATATTCTCAATTATATTATGGATGAGCGGCAGGACTATAATATTTTTCTTTTCAAGCGTAAGAGGTGCATTGTCAGACTTTGCAATATTTAAAACCTTTTCAATATGGCTGTTCAGCTTATTACTTTGGTCTATAATAATACGTGTGTATTTCCCTAACTTTTCATCTGACCCTATCGTGTCTTGTTTATAAAGATAATTAGAAGCTATTAAGATGGAAGATAAAGGCGTTTTAAACTCATGTGTCATGTTATTTATAAAATCACGCTGTAACTCTGAGTATTTTTTTTGTTGAAGGATTGTGAAGATCGAATACACATAGATGAGGAGAACCAAAACAAGTATTCCCGACAAAACCAGCCAGAATTTCAGCGAACCAATAAGGTAACCTGTTTCGTTCGGAAATCGAACTGCAAAATAATACACCAGGTTTTTTTGCTTGGGAAAATGGAAAGAAGATTTTTTTCTAGCTCTTTCATGAAACGAAACATAATTTCCGTAGATCATTTCATCGCTTTCACATTTATAAATAGCGTACTCAAAATCAATAAGAAGGTTAGAGCGCTCAAATTCCGTTTTAAGGCAGTACTCTAAAACCTGTGCATCAAAGTCATTGTTTACATTCACAATGTAATAGTCGTTAGAGACTTTGTTGATCGGGTTTTTAAGTGGAAACTCATTGTTGTTAAGTTTGTAAAGCCTGTCAACAACATGCAACAATGTAATATGCACGGTCTGACTGAATTTTTTCCCTTCGTTGTTAAAGGCCTGTTTGGTCCAGAAGAACTGAACGACGAGGATGCCAATAATGGCAACTAGCCCAAGAACAAGTACACTGTTTAGTTTGTTTATTTTCACAACTAAGGATATGTACTATAATATTAATCAAAATAAATCCAGGTATCCCTGCCATTAACAAGTCATTAACAAAAATCTGAGTTTTTAGAAAAAAATTACTGT
>JAYSYG010000656.1:0-3005 GCA_043716685.1 Sphingobacteriaceae bacterium
ACAGACCACCGAAATTAAGATCTACCCTTAACCTGTTTTATTTTCTTTTTAACGAGTAACTGTTTTCCTGTTCCGCCACTACACCATCATCAATAAGCTCATTAAAAGCTCTTACCCAGGTTGTATCATTCGCATTTTTCATTTTTTCTTTCATTTGCTCCAGTGAAAGTGACGCGTTTTTAAGATGCGAGAGGATTTTATTTTTTACTGTTTCATAGTCTTTCGGGCGCTTTGAAATACAAACATCACAATGCCCACAATCGCTGTAATTAAATTCATTAAAGTACATCAATAACTGCACCTGCCTGCAAAGCTGGTCGTTATTGGTATATGCAATTACAGAATCAATCCGTTCAAGATACTGTGCTTTAAGTTTATGGTAATTCGCCGGATTAAATTCCAGAAATTTTGCATGAACCCTGTCCTGCATAAAAACCAGTTTCGGGAGCGAGGATTGTGGAACATAGGAAAGAATTTCCTGTTTGTCAAGATAGGCCAGGTACTCCATAATCGTTGCCGCACTTATCTTGACGCGGTAAGCAAGATCTTTCTCGTTTATAAAAACATAATTTTCAAACAATCCCCCATAACTTCTAAGGAGCGTTTTAACCAGCGGCTCAAACTTAGGATAGAGCAGCTCAAACTGGTAGATATCTTCTTTACTCGCCGTGAAAAGTATTTTAGAAGGTTCAAATCCCCCGTCAAGAAAGGAAAGGTAATTCTCTTTTTCTAAAAATTTGATAGCGTTGTAAACAAGAATTGGAGATAAATTATAGCTTTTGCAGATCCTATCAATATCAAATTCCACGCTGTTACCCTGGCCCGCACCAATGGCGACCTGGTAATAATTACAGATAGCCTGGTAAGTGTTTTTAATGTAATCCAGTTCTGGGAAAGCAAATTGAAAATTATCAATAAGGCGATCCTGGTCGGCTTTTGTAAAAAAGATGGTGGAATAAGCAATCTTTCCGTCGCGTCCTCCCCTGCCCGCCTCCTGGAAATAAGCCTCCAGACTTTCCGGCAAATCAAGGTGCACCACAAAACGCACATCCGGTTTATCAATGCCCATCCCAAAGGCGTTGGTAGCACAAATTACCTGAACCTTATTATCGATCCATTGCTGTTGAACACTTTGCCTTTCTTCGTATTTCAAACCCGCGTGGTATGCCATCGATGAGATCTTGTTTTTCTTCAGATAATTTGCAAGCTCTGCCGTTTTTTTACGGTTTCTAACATATACAAGGCCTGAGCCACCAATGTTAGTAATAAGTTTAAGCAAACGGGTAATCTTGTCTTCTTCCAGTTGCACGACATATCGTAAATTTTTGCGCACGAACGATTGCCTGAAAACGTTCTGGTCCTTGAATGCCAGTTGTACCTGAATATCTTCTACAACCGCTTTTGTGGCACTGGCCGTTAAGGCTATAATCTTCGTATCCGGAAAATAATTCCTCAGTACCGCAATTTTTAAATAGCTGGGCCTGAAATCGTAACCCCATTGGGAGATGCAGTGTGCCTCGTCTACCGCAAGCAAACTAATTGGCAAATAGGAAATTTTCTGAAGAAAGGTTTCGTTTTGGAGGCGCTCGGGTGAAATGTAAATAAATTGGACATGTCCAAGTGCTGCATTATTAAGTGCCACATCAATCTCCTTATAATTCATGGCCGCACTTATCGCAACAGCCGAAATTCCTCTTTTTTTTAAATTCTGAACCTGGTCGTTCATTAAGGCAATAAGCGGGGAAACAACAAGTGTAGTGCCACCAAGCGCCAGTCCCGGTACCTGGAAGCATAACGATTTTCCGCCGCCGGTTGGCAGAAGCGCAAGAGTATCATGTTTTTCCAATACGGAAAGAATAATTTCTTCCTGAAGTGGCCTGAAACTATCAAATCCCCAGTATTTTTTTAACAGGCTATGGATATCTTGTTTTATATTTGCGCTCAAAACTTCGCTAATTTCAGTAATTTTCAGAAATTAAATGAATTTAAATACTATTTTTTAAATTGCGTTCCACGTTCCTGCAAACTAACAAAGAAAATTAAAACCGAAGTGATCTCCACCTATTTCCACCAACTCCTTCTTCTTTTTAAGCGCCTGTTAATTTGTTATCTGGCCTATTTTATTTGCCGGCTGCTTTTTTATTTTGCGAACCTTAGCTATTTTCAGTCTGTTGCATTTGGTGATGTTCTCATTGATTGCATTTATGGCTTACGGGTAGATTCCTTTAGTATTGTGGCATCTAACGCTCTTTTTATCTTATTGTCGCTTTTGCCTTTAAATGCGTTCTGGAGCAAGCCTTACCAGACTATTCTAAAATGGCTGTTTGTGATTTGCAACACTGTTTTTATAGCAGTTAATTGTATCGATATCGGCTATTTTCCATTTATCCGTAAACGTTCAAGTGCCGATCTTCTCAAGCAAATGGGCGGACAGAGTGATATATTCGCTCTTATTCCTCAACTTATTAAAGATTACTGGTGGGTACTCCTCTGTTTTATACTGATTTTAGCACTGGTGATGTACTCCTATAAACGTGTAAAACTATCCGTAGCCGGCAAATACAGCTTATCCCAACCAAAACAATGGTCGGTAATCGTGGTCGTTTTTATTGTTAGCAGTGGCTTAGGAGTAGTTGCCGTGCGAGGTGGACTGCAAAGGGTGCCGATAACGATTGTTGACGCAGCAGCCGCAACCACCTCTGAAGAAGTACCCATCTTATTAAACACCCCTTTTACGATCATAAAATCGCTGGAAGAAAAATCACTCGCAGAATATAACTTTTATCCACCTGCACAGTTAAAATCGATTTATGATCCCATACAACACTACAAGGATTCTACATTTAAAAAGCAGAACATTGTAATTCTTATCCTAGAAAGTTTTGCAAAAGAATACACGAGGCTCGGACGTAAAAGCATGACTCCTTTTTTAGATAGTTTAATGGACCATTCGCTGGTATTTAGTAATGCTTTTTCAAATGGTTCCAAATCCATTGAAGGAATAC
>JAYSYG010000657.1:0-9141 GCA_043716685.1 Sphingobacteriaceae bacterium
GAGACTGAGAAATTGAAGCCATTATTAATTCCCGCAAATTTAAAGGGAATTTGAATAGATACCAATAAATTAAAGGATTATCTTTTATTGCGTTTCGTAAGCTCCGGCAGTAACACTTGTTGTATTTCTAACTCTGCCTCTTATATCCTCGTAAGGAGGTCCGATCAGTTTGGCATTCTGCGTTGCCAGTAGCCCGGTAAAATTGATTATTTTATTTTCTGAAACCACAGGTTCAAAATTGTAAACGGCAATATCCTTGTAACTAATCTCAGAGTTCTTGTCTCCTTTTCTGTTATTAATAAAAAGAGTGGCGTTAGAGGTGTTGATAGTTGTTTTAAACCAGTTATTACTAAACGTATACGAGATAGCACCTGCCGGCAAGGTATTATCAGTTTTAATATCCAGGTTAACTTCATTTTCAAGTTTACCATCAATAATACAATTACCAATATGAAGATTAAGGGGGAGTACCTGGCTGGTACTGTAATTATTCACATTTAAAGTGGGTTTGTCTCTGGCTTTATCTTTGTTCCAGTAATTGGCAAAGGTACATTGCGAAAAAAGGTAAGCGCCTCCAAGCGCGATATTAACACTGTGTTCCTGGCAATTACTGATCACGTTATTAAATCCAAAAACCTTGTAATAAAGGCAATACAACCCCCACATGCTCATGTTTTGTATTTTACTATTCGTAAGACTCAGTTGTCCTTTTTTCCGGTAGAGAGAGTCTTCTCCTATGTATTCGCACTGTACACCAATATATCCGTTTTTAATAATAGCGTAGTCAATTATGTTATTGTCGCTTCCTTCATTGATCCAAATCCTGTCCCACTGCCCGGGTTCGTCGGCCCAGTCTTTTTCTCTCCTTGCCCCCTGGAAGACAACTTCCTTGTCCTTTTTGCCTAAAACCTGGATTTGTCCACCTGCATAAACCCATATTCCGGCCTTATAGTTCAGGTAGACCTTTGTATTTTCCTGTATTTTTAATTTCTGCCCTTCATCCACAACAAGGTAGTCGTAAATAACATGTGGTTTGTCGTTTTTCCACACATACTCCCCGTTTATTAAGTTATAGGAATTTGGCACTGCATTGGCAACGGAATACCGGAAATATGATCCGTCCTTGAATTTTATAACACTATCCGGACGGTGATAATAGGCATCCTGCCCCCAGGCTTCCAGTATTACCTTTTGCTCGTTACCGTTTACAATAAACAGGATTGCATCAGAAATAATAAGTGGAGAGTTTATATTCGTTGGATTTACATTTACCTGTATAAAAATATACATACTATCGTTAGCTGCAATTTCAATATCTGAAAAAGAAGTTCCTTTGGCCCCGTCTACATTAATAATAAATTGTGAAGCACTGCCGCCCTGCAACTGTATAGAAGAAATATTGATTTTTTGATCGTGCTTATTCCGTATCCGGATATTTTGAGTAGAAGAGCCAATGGTGGTAAAAACGGTGTCAAAAAGAACAGAATCCTGCGAAAACTCAACTTTGGCGCCTGTGTCTTTAATTAATTTATCTTTTTTGCAGAACGAAAAATTACTGACAATGAAGACAAGGAGCAGACAAGAGGCTATTTTCAGTAATATTTTCACAGATTGCAAATATACAACGGATAAATAACTTAAATAGTATAAAAAAGAGAAGCTTATTTTGCTGATATTCTAAACCTTTTTCAGAATTCTTTTTAGCAAAATAAGCCTCAAGGATGTGATAAAAAGAAATATTATTTAAGTATAATAACCTTCTGATTAATCTTTTGTTGATTTTCAGAAACGAAACTCACAAAGTAAATACCATTGTCAATTCCCTTGATCTCTTGTTTAAATCCATTAAACTCTGAAAGGGAGATCTTTTGTATTATCTGTCCCAATTCATTTATGAGAGTTAACTCTAAGGCCATATCTGATGAAACTAAAAACTCACCATTATTTGGGTTTGGATAAACAGTTATCAGATTACTATTAGCCGTTTGTTCTGTTATTCCAGTACAAGGTTTAACGGCAATTTGCACTGTTGCCCCGTTTACACAACCATTTGCATCCATACCTTGAACTGAGTAAAAAGTACCAATAGTTGGTGAGACCTGAATGGTGTTGGTTATTGCATTTGTGTTCCAGGTATTCTAAAAAAATTGCTTTCGTCACTGCGAGGTACGAAGCAGTCTGAATTTTACATTGCTTCCTTCGTCGCAATAACGACTCTATATATTTTCTTAAGAATTTTATTCTCTTATCAAACCTATGGACTTACAGTCCATAGTGGTTTAGTTAAATAGTCGTTATCGCAAGTAGTGCCAGAAAGTTTAAAATACTAATACCCGAAAGAGTGTAAGCATTCTCATTGAGGTTCATTATAAACCCAAAAAGAGAAATGAAAGATGCCAGGATAGCTAAAAATAAAACAGGGCTTGCCGAAAATAAGCGGTACACGTCATTCGAATTTTCAAGTACTCCTTTTAGATCTTTTTGCAGCAAAAAATCCTTACCAATAACATATTCAATTGCATTTTCAGGAGGATCAATACATTCTTCTACAATAAATTTATAAACCTTACCGCTAACATCATATACATCAACTTCTGCAATAAATGGTTTTTTATTCACAGAGGTATTACTGCCGTAGTGCGCAAGTGTTTTTGCCGAATAATGTTTTTGATAATGGCAGGGTCCGAAATAACAAAAAAGAAGTTCCAGGTAAGCAAAGATACAAAAGACATTAAAAACATTCAGGAATTTATATACCCCGCTTTTTTTAAGCCGTAAAAGCACCACCAGCTCACGTTTTCTCTTATGAGCAATAATGTTGGATACTTCTTCGGAAGTGAGTGGATTGCGGCGAGGTCTTTTATTGGATTCGCGCGGCATGACACTTAATTTATTTTTTTATCTACCAGGTAATTATTGCGTACAGAGCTGTTTCTCAGGATCAGTTCGCCGATAAAACCGGCCAGGAACATCATACTTCCAATGATCATAGAGGTAAGGGCAATATAAAAAGAGGTGCGCTGTGTAAGCAATCTTGCAGGATGATGAGTAATGGAAGTATAGACTTTATAGGCGCCCAAGTAAAAGGCAACTCCAAAACCTAACAGGAACAATAACGTTCCTATAACACCAAAAAAATGCATCGGGCGTTTTCCGAACTTCGAAAGAAAAGTAATGGTAAGCAGGTCTAAAAAGCCATTAATAAATCGGCTCCAGCCAAACTTGCTCATGCCGTATTTGCGCGGCTGGTGATGCACCACTTTCTCCCCTATTTTCTCAAAGCCCGCAGCTCTTGCCATTACCGGAATAAAACGGTGCATTTCCCCATACACTTCAATACTTTTTACCACTTTCTTTTTATAGGCCTTTAACCCGCAATTCATGTCATGGAGCTGAATTCCGCTGATCTTTCGGTTAACATAATTGTACAGCTTGGAAGGAAGATTCTTTGTAAAAGCATTATCGTATCTCTTTTGTTTCCAGCCGCTCACCAAATCAAATCCCTCTGCAGTTATCATGCGGTACAAGTCAGGTATTTCGTCAGGACTATCCTGCAGATCAGCATCCATCGTAATAACTACATCACCCTGTGCCTTCTCAAAACCTATGTGCAGGGCCGGCGACTTACCATAATTCCTCTGAAAACCCAGCGCTTTTACATGCGGATCTTTCGCTGAAAGAGATTCAATTACATTCCAGGAATTATCCTTGCTCCCATCGTCCACAAAAATAATTTCGTAGGTAAAATTATTCTGCTGCATAACGCGTACAATCCACTCGTGCAGTTCGGGTAGTGACTCTTGTTCGTTAAATAAAGGGATTACAATTGATAGATTCATAAAATGTTGCGTAAATAACGCAATTCATTAGTCACAAATTTTGCAATTTTAATTGTAAAATAAAAATAATTGTTAATTTTGCAACGGGTAAGTCTTTCACGACCAGCTCCTGCTGAATCCCCCAGGCTGGGAACGGAGCAAGGGTAAGTGGTTGAGCGGTGCGATGAAAGTAGCTTACCCATTTTTTATTCCCTTATTTTTGCAGGGAAGTCTATTTTTTCACCCTCCTTTAATTCCATTCACTCACTCAAACATACGTTTCACTCAAAATTTAGCGGTTTTTAACATTTTCTTATGGCCGTTCAACACAAATGCACTAAATTTGGGTAAACTTTAAAACTTTTCGCCCATAGAATAGACATTTACTAGCAATTAACATCACTTAAAAGCAGGTAAACCTATGTCTATTCAATCATTAAATGATAATGAGTTAGTTCAACTCTACATCAACGGAAGCGAAGAATCTCTTGTTACTCTCTTACAAAGGCACAAAAGAAAAATATTTTCTTCTATTATAGTTGTCGTTAAAGACCACCAGTTGGCTGAGGATGTTTTTCAGGATACTTTTTTTAAAGTGATCCAGACTCTTAAAAAGGGTCAGTATAATGAAGAAGGTAAATTTCTACCGTGGATCATCCGCATTGCCAGGAACCTTATTATAGATCATTACCGGAGAGCGAAAAAAATGCCGCCTATGCCTGTGTATATAAATGATGAAGGCGAGGAAATAAGTGTGTTTAATTCATTGGCCGCACCAAATGACGATGTGAAGACGGCTGAGTCCCTGAAATTTAAAAAAAGCATCCGGAATCTTATTAGTGAACTTCCGAACGACCAAAGAGAGGTCGTATTAATGCGGATGTATTACGACATGAGTTTTAAGGAGATTTCAGAATTCACCAATGTTTCAATTAATACAGCGTTGGGCAGAATGCGTTATGCCCTTTTTAACCTGAAAAAAATGATCGAAGAGCGAAATATGGAAGTGGTGTTGCGATAATGCACACAACTATTAGCTGCCCTACCTTAAGTGTAAGTTTTGGAGATTTTTTTAGTTTAAAAACTGGCCCTTTTGGGCCTTTTTTGTTTATAAAAAGCAGGGATTTGATTGCCTTTAGACAATTAAATACTTATTTTTGCACCTCTTAAAATTTAAGGTGAGGTTATAATCCTGTTGCCTGTTACGGAAACAAAAAAGACAGGATACTCTTTTAAAATTAATTATAGAATAACAATATGAAAATTTTAGTTGCCATTAGCAATGTACCTGACACCACGACGAAAATTCAATTTACCGACGGGGATACAAAATTCAATTCAGCAGGTGTAACGTTCGTAATAAATCCTTATGACGAATGGTACGCACTTGTAAGGGCTTTAGAATTAAAAGAAGCTAATCTCGCAGAAAAAGTTACCCTTATTCATGTTGGTCTTACCGACAGTGATGCTACTATCCGCAAAGGACTGGCACTGGGCGCTGACGATGCAGTGAGAATTGATGCCGATGGTCCGGATGCACTTTTTGTTGCCGACCAGATTGCTTCTTATGCAAAAGCCAACACCTACGATCTGATTTTAGTTGGAAAAGAAACGATCAATTACAATGGCTCTTCTGTTGGAGCTATGATTGCGGGAATTTTAGACCTTCCCTTTGTTTCATTGGCTACAAAATTAGATCTGGCAGGAAATAAAGCGGCCATTGAACACGATATAGATGGTGGAACACAGGTAGTAGAATGTGAATTACCAATGGTGATCAGTTGCGCTAAAGGTATGGCAGAACAGCGCATTCCGAATATGAGAGGAATTATGGCTGCACGTGCAAAACCATTAACTGTTTTGCCTTCCAACGGTTCTACACCATTAACTTCTATTAAATCTTTTACTTTAAGCGCAGGCCGCACGCATGTGAAGATGATCAGCGAAGACAACATGGATGAATTGGTTAACTTGTTACACACTGAGGCAAAAGTTATTTAAGTTTCATTCCATAATTCAACAAATCAACAATTCAAAAAATATTATATGTCAGTTTTAGTATATACAGAAATTAATAAGGGGCGCGTAAAGAAAGCATCTTTAGAGTGTATCAATTACGCAGCAAAGATCGCCGAATTAACAGGTTCAACTGTTACAGCCTTTGTAAACAATGCCGATGCAGCTCAACTCGAAGAAATTGGAAAAGCTGGTGCTTCAAAAATTTTATCTGTAAAGAACGATAAATTAAATTCAGATAGCATGCTGGTTTGCACTGCTGTAGAGCAGGCTGCCAAAGCAGAAAATGCAAAAGTGATCATTTTTGCTTTCGATATCATTGGTAAGGCGGTTGCGCCAAGACTTTCTGCTAAATTAAAAGCAGGCCTGGTTGCAGGTGCGGTAGATTATCCAACCGTAAATGGAAGTAGCCTTGAAGTGAGGAAAAATGTTTTTTCAGGCAAAGCAACTGCCTTATATACAATAAACAGCGATATTAAAATTATTTCTCTTTTACCAAACAGTTTCCCGGTAAAAAGTGGAGAGGGCAAAGCAACCGTAACGGATTTCGCTGTAGATCTTTCTGCGGTAAATTCTAAAATTGTTGTCAAAGAGGTTAAATCAAATGATGCGGGTGGTATGACTCCATTACCCGAGGCGGAATTGGTGGTAAGTGCCGGAAGAGGAATGAAGGGCCCTGAAAACTGGAAAATGATCGAAGATCTGGCTGCTTCACTTGGAGCTACAACGGCGTGCTCAAGGCCTGTTGCAGATATGCACTGGAGGCCACATCATGAGCATGTTGGACAAACAGGTGTTGCCATACGCCCGAATTTGTATATAGCCGTTGGCATATCAGGCGCTATCCAACATCTGGCGGGGGTTAACGGAAGCAAAACTATTGTGGTAATTAATAATGATAAAGAAGCCCCTTTCTTTAAATCTGCAGATTACGGCGTTATAGGCGACGCTTTTACCATTGTACCGAAATTAACCGAGGCTATTAAAAAGTTTAAAGCAAACCAGAATTAAGCCAGTTTTTTTTCTTAAATTAGAATTCAGTTAATGAAGAAAGTTCGATTAGAAATCGTTGGATTATCCTACAGCCAGACTCAGAGCGGAGCTTATGCTCTCGTATTGGGTGAGAGTTCGGGATCTAGAAGGTTACCCATTATAATTGGTGGTTTCGAGGCTCAGGCCATTGCGATCGAACTGGAAAAAATGAGCCCGAGCAGGCCGCTTACACATGATCTTTTTAAATCCTTCGCGCAGACGTTTGAAATAAATGTTACGGAAGTATTGATCTACAACCTTGTAGAAGGTATATTTTATGCCAAACTTATTTGCACCGACGGTACACGTGAAGTAGAGATTGATGCCCGTACGAGTGATGCCATTGCTCTTGCAGTGAGATTTAATTGCGAGATCTATACCTATGAGTTTATTTTAAAAAGTGCGGGTATTGTACTCGATGATGATATTGAAGTAAGCTCTCTAACTGAACCCGCTGCTAATGTAACTGAAGTAAAAGAAAGTTCAAAAGGGTCTGATTCAGACGAGTACAAAGGAAAAAGCAGTGAAGAATTAAAAAGTATGTTGCAAACTGCTCTTGATGAAGAAAAGTACGAGATGGCTTCCAAGATCAGGGACGAATTGAATCAACGTAAAAAGTCGTAGTTTCTGATTATCAATATATGGTAAACTTTGGAAAAATTTGTTGAATTTTTCAAGTTAACTTTTCCAAAGTTAAACGTAATAAAAAAAGCCTCTAAAATCAGAGGCTTTTTTGTTATTAGTGCTTTTCAGTTTTTGCAGGTTCTGCTTTTTTAGGTTCTGCACCCTTTTTTGCCGGTACACCTTTTTCGGTGATGGCCATTCTTGTGCCAGTAGCTGGTTTTGACTCTGCTTTTTTAGTTTCTTTATTATCTTGTGGCAGATTATCTGCGGCAGCCGGTGCCGGAGATGCAGTTCCATCAGGATTTACAGTTTGAGCTTTTGCAGGTTCAGCAGCCTTTGCAGGTTCTGCCTTTTTTACCTTATTGTCAGGTGATTGAGCATTTGCCATAACGCTGAACAGAGTTATAAAAGCAGCAGTATAAATTGTTTTTTTCATGAGATTTGGTTTAATTTATTTAAAGATAGGTAAAAGTAATTAATTCCTTTGAGTTTACAATTGACTATCAAGGTTTTTTAACTCTTCTACTTTTTCAAGATAACCCAGCTTTTCATAGGAAAAAATAAGGTTATTTAAGCAGCGTTTAAGAATTTCAACATTGTTGCAGGGTAAATAGTACTTCGCTTCCGGTTCAAGGTTAAGCTGTTTTAAAAACTGATCTATGTCTTTTTGTGTAAACATTAGTCCTTTACTAAAAGGATTGATGTAAAAAAGAATATTATTGGAAAGTGTTTTATTGTTTACATCAATCAGATTTGCATTGTCGTTAATATACGCCAATACAAAGTGCTGCGGCAGATTAATGCCATAAACCGGAATGTTCAGTTCCTTGCAGATAAGCATATATACAACGCTCAACATTAATGGGTTACCCTTTTTACTTTCAAGAACATTGTTTAGAAAGGAGTTTTGAGGTGCGTGGTAATTGGTAATATTCCCACTGAAACTATGTACTTCAAATAAAATATGGTTGATGATCTTTACTTTCTCAAGTGCAGTAAGGTCTTCATGCAATTCGAGCCAAACGTCCTGTTTGATCTGTTGTAATTGTTTGCGAACTTTATTCTCGTCGAGGTCAGGATACTGGTAACGCGCAAGAATTAAAATTCCTTTCATCAGATCGTCAGACTCGTCTTTTGCCCAAAGTTTCAGAGCTTTCTGAAGAGTCTCGAACTGTATGGTATGAATGATCGTTTCAATCCGTTTCTGCATGATGGCATCGAAACTATTTTCCCATGCAGTCTCCAGGTGGGGTATTGTTGGAGGGCCGAGGGTGACAAAACGCTCTTTTACTTGCGAATAAATTATTTCATCAGGGTCATCCAACAAGGTGATTAGGGCGATCACTTCCTTCAGGCTAATTTCTGTTTTACGTTTTAGTGCCATTATCACAAAAATAATTCTATAATGTGTGCCGCAGTACCACCCTTCTTTTAATTCTTAACAAAAGCCCTGTTTATACATTTGAACAAAGCCTTATTAATAAAAATGCTCCATAAATCATGGAGCATTTTTTTATTGTAAGATTTAACGAATTTATTTATCGAGGATAATGCGTTTGATAATTTTTTCCTGTCCGTTGCTCACATTTAGGTTGTAAACACCATTTGGATAAGCACTAAGGTCGATGTTAAACCTGGTGATAACTGCTGA
>JAYSYG010000658.1:0-2996 GCA_043716685.1 Sphingobacteriaceae bacterium
GGAACGGCGGCGCAGGGGCTGGAAAGATTTTTATTTATCTTCAAAACAAACACATTATGCAATCAAAAAACAAGGACAAAAGCGGGGATATGCTTCCCGATGATTTTTTCAAACAATTCAAAGGCAAAGACGATTTTCAGCTTTTCTTCAATTCTCTGTTCAAGCAGGGGATTGAACATATGTTACAAGCAGAACTGGAAGATGAGCTTGGATATTCCAAGCATTCAAAATCAGGCTATAATAGCGGAAACAGCCGCAATGGATTTTTTCCAAAAACCATCAACACAGAAAATGTAGGCGAAATTTTGTTAAATATTCTTCGTGACAGGAATGGCGATTTTGAGCCAAAGGTCATTCCGAAAGGTCAGACAATAAGCAGTAAGATTAAGGATGCGATCATAGGTATGTACAGCCGCGGAATGACTATCTCGGATGTGTGTATCCAGGTACAGGATATTTATGGGCTAAGTGTAAGTGAAACTACGATTTCTAACATCACAGAACGCATTATGGAATCTGCCAAGGAATGGCAACAAAGAGCTTTAAACCCGGTATATTTTACTGTGTGGATGGATGGCATTATTCTTAAGATTAGAGAAGATGGCAAAGTGACTAATAAGTGCGTCTACATTGTCATTGGTGTAAAAGCAGATGGAATAAAGGAGGTTCTTGGATTTTGGATTGCCAAGACAGAATCTGCTTCTTTTTGGATGACAGTTCTTACCGATTTAAAAGCTCGGGGAGTGGAAGATATTCTCATTGCTTGCACAGATAATCTGAAAGGATTTACCCAAGCTATAAAAGGAGTTTTTCCAGAGACCGTTACCCAATCATGCATCGTACATCAAATCAGAAATAGCTGCAGGTTTGTGGTGTGGAAAGACAGAAAAGAGTTTTGCAAAGACCTCAAAAAAGTATACACCACCATCAACAAACAAATTGCTTTTGATGAATTACAAGAGTTTAAGAAAAAGTGGGAAGGAAAATACAATACGCCATTACTTCCTGGGAAGAAAATTGGGACAACCTGACCAACTATTTTGAGTACCCACTAGAGCTTAGAAAAATCATCTATACCACAAATACCATCGAAAATCTAAACAGAGGTATCAGAAAATACACTAAAACTAAAACCCAATTTGTAAATGAAAATGCAGCAACAAAATCGGTTTTTCTGGCCATCCAAAACATTGAGAAAAGCTGGTCAGGCGGTATACATAACTGGCCAATCATACTTCATCAATTTTTAATTATCTTTCAACAACGATGTAGAATCTAAAAAGTGTTTACACAATTTACTTTATAGTCTCTTAAAAATTCGAAAACATCAAACCTCACACTCACCTAAACAATATTTAACAACCGTTCAACAATACTCAACCATAATTCAACAATACTCAACCATAATTCAACAACACTCAACAATCTTTAAACCCCTTACCTATGAAAGGCATCATCCTCGCAGGCGGCTCCGGTACAAGACTCTATCCAATCACGATGGGTATTAGCAAGCAGTTAATGCCGATTTATGATAAACCAATGATTTATTATCCACTCAGCACCTTAATGTTGGCAGGAATAAGAGAGATTTTAATCATTACTACGCCAGAAGATCAAGAACAATTTAAAAGATTATTGGGCAATGGATCTCAATGGGGTTGCGATATTCAATACGCAAAACAAGAAGTACCTAACGGACTTGCACAAGCATTTGTAATAGGCGAAGAATTCATTGGTACAGATAAAGTAGCGCTGGTCCTTGGTGATAATATATTTTATGGTAGCGGCTTCGGGGATTTATTGCGGAAAAGTGCAGAGGTAGAAGGCGCAGTGGTATTTGCATATCCGGTAATAGATCCAGAGCGCTATGGCGTTGTTGAGTTTGATGACGATTTAAATGCAATCAGTATTGAAGAGAAACCCGCTGCTCCCAAAAGTAACTATGCAGTGCCGGGTTTATATTTTTATGATAATAGCGTTGTGAAAATAGCTAAGGAGATTGAACCAAGCCATAGAGGTGAATATGAGATTACAACCGTGAATGAGCATTATTTAAATGCAAACAAATTAAAAGTAGCAGTCCTTAACCGAGGTTTTGCTTGGTTAGATACAGGTACTTTCGACAGCCTAAGCGATGCCACTGAATACGTGAGGGTCATAGAAAAAAGACAAGGTTTAAAAATCGGATGCCCGGAAGAGATTGCTTACAGGATGGGCTTTATCACTGCTGCACAGTTGGCTGCGCTTGCAGAAGGACTAAAGAAAAGTGGATATGGCGAATATCTAAAAGGAATAAAATAATACAAATGGAGCCAAAATATTTTGCACATCAATCGGCTTATATAGATGACGGTAGTGAAATAGGCGAAGGAACAAAAATCTGGCATTTCAGTCACATAATGTCCAACTGCATAATTGGGAAAAATTGTAATATTGGACAGAATGTAGTGGTGTCACAAAAGGTTATTTTGGGTGATAATGTAAAAGTGCAAAATAATGTGAGCATATACGAAGGCGTAATATGTGAAGATGATGTTTTTCTAGGTCCTAGTGTGGTGCTCACCAATATTAGCAATCCTCGCAGTACGGTAATTAGGAAAGATGAATTTAAAACCACACTGATAAAAAAAGGTGCTAGCATAGGCGCCAATGCTACGATCGTTTGTGGTAATACATTAGGAAGATATTGTTTTATTGGCGCCGGCGCGGTGGTGGTGAACGATGTTCCAGATTATGCCGTCATCATTGGTAATCCTGGAAGGCAAAAAGGTTGGATGAGTGAACAAGGGCAAAATCTTGTATTTAACGAGCAAGGAAATGCCGTTTGCGCTGCTACCGAAGATGCTTACCAATTATCAAACGGCGTGGTAACTAAAATTTAAAAAAATTAAATGAAAAACTTTGTACTCATAGGTGCTGCAGGCTATATAGCACCAATGCTTAAATGCTAAAGAGCTAATTCTTAATAATAAATCTCATTTTTACGATGATTTAAT
>JAYSYG010000659.1:0-2995 GCA_043716685.1 Sphingobacteriaceae bacterium
TTATAAAAAGGAGTTGCGCTTTTTACCTTCATTTCTTTGCTGGATACTGCTCTTGTAAAATAAAGCGTGCTGCCATCGGGCGAAAAACAAAAGGGTCCGCTTATTGGCAATAAATGTAATTTCTCATTCAGTATGCTCGGAAAAAGGCTTAGCGAATCTTTTCTAAGAGCGCCTCCTATATGCTGTGTTTCCTCATCGCTTAACGTGTAAAACATGCGGGGCGACCTCACGATGTCGGAAACATAATACAATCTGTCCTTAAAAATAACCGGGCAGGATTCGGGGAGATCTGTATTAAAGCCTTTTACATCCATTACTTTAACAGTAGCAGAATCTATGTATAGGGCCGCAGGATTGAGGTAAGTTTTTCCCCAGGCCGCGAGAGATTTATCCTTGCTCCTGCTAAGCACCATAAATATTTTTTTTGCTTCGGGAATACGATTATTTGCGAGGAGAGATTTACCGTATTCTAAATAATCTTTTTCAGTCGCATCACTGCTTTCAACTACCAGTGGCCAGTGGTCGATCGCGTCATCAGGCTTATTGAGTTTGTTGTAACACAAGGCCGTCTGGCGTTCAGCGTAATAATCCTTCGAAAATTTTTCGAGATATTTTAAATATACGTCCACCGCCTCCTGGTAATGACGGTTAATGAATAATTTATCGGCCCTGAGAAGTGTCCCGTTCAATTCCCCCTGGCAAAGGCCTTCAAAAGAAAACGTAACAGTGAGGCAAACAAAAAGAATAATTTTTTTCAACATAGCTTTATGTAACGGTAGTTGCTTATACAAAGTAAAGTATAAAAATACTATTCGTTTTTAATAAAACAAGAATTGGATTGAGCGTTACTATTGGAAATTTTAATATAATACACGCCATTTTTGAATAAAGATGTATTTAAACTTCCCGAAAAGGCGCTTGATTCGAGTACCTGACCCATAAGGGTACTGACTTCTATTATTGAACCATTATTTCTAAATCTGCTGCCAGCATCAATGGTAAGATAGGAAGAACAGGGATTTGGATAAACTGAAATATGGTCCTGGGAAAGCTTATTGATATCGGTTACTCTAGTAACCTGAACTGTTGAACGCACAGAATCTATCTTGCAGCCAGGGGTGTTAAAAATTATAAGGGTTACCGTGTATGTGCCGCTAACAGAATACGTATGAGAAGGATTAACCGCAGCCGAAGAAGAGCCATCGCCAAAATGCCATTGATGAAGCAGCCCGGGTGTAAACGATTGAAAAAGAAACGCAGAATTATTCTGAGTTGTAACGCTAAAGGAGGCTTTTGGATTATATTTTGGGATATTGGTGATAACAGCGCTATCTGTAACAAGCTGATGCGCTACCTGGTTTAAGAAGGATATGGTAGCCGTTGCTATTCCCGGATTATAAGTACTGGTTAGAACTGTTTTTTGAAAGAGTATCTCGTAAAATACTGCCGCTGCGAGGTAGGAACCTTCCAGCAAAGGATGACTTTCATCAGACTGGTAAAAATTAACTAATGTGTTAGTAGCCCTTGCCAGGCGCCATGCCTCACCTACAGGTGCCATCAGGTCATGTACGCTATCCGCGAACATTTTATAAGAATCCCTGAGCCGGTTTTGCATACCCGCATACGTGCATATTGGCGGATAACCGGCACAATTAGAGGCATCGCCATTCTTTCGTCCCCAGGTTTCATAAAAAACAGTATGGGCGCAGGGATTATGGTGTTTTATGATGCTATCGAGCTTGATGGCATACGGCAAGGTCTGTGAGTTAACCTGTACGGGAGAAAAAGACGGCTCCTGGCTCTGTGCCTGCACTATCACATAGTCCCAATTCCCGGCGCTGATCTTGGATATACTGGTAGCATCTGTAAAATGATTGTTAAGTGTATACCCTCCCGGGCAATTACTGTCATATACCAATGTATCTCCTTTTGCCAGCGCAAGATCATGAAGGATCAAGGGCAAATTGTTTACATACGTATAACTATTCCCTAAAAAAAGTACACGCACTTTTTTGAAAGGCGACTGCGCATTTAATAATAATGGAAAAGCAAAAAGAAGTAATAGTTTATTCATCTTATAAAAATAAATAATTAATTGATCTAAAAACGCATATTGATTGAAATGACCTTTATAATGAGTGAATAAACCCTTTAAAATTATGGAAAGCATTATATTTGACGGAACCCAAAAACCACTTTTAAAGCCATTAGAGAAACGCTTCGTACACGGGTTGGGGAATTTAAAAAAGATAAAATGAAAAAAACCATTATCCACGCAGTGCTATTTCTTAGCCCGGTTTTTTTGTTCGGGCAAGAAGGTTTAAAATCCAACGAAATAAAAAGAAACTCGATTTATATCGAGGCTTTTGGACAAGGACTCTATAATTCCTTTTCATTCGACAGGCTATATAACACCGATAAGAAAGTTAAAACGTCATTTAGTGCCGGAGTAACACTTATTCCCCATCCTGAACTTTTCGTTTTCGCAGTCCCCGTTTCTTACAATTTCATTTTTGGAGCCAACAATCATCATTTGGAGTTAGGCCTGGGCTTTACAGCAATGTACCTGAGAGCAGGGCGAATTCATGCCTCAGAACACTACACAGATCAAAATGGATTAGCGCAGACAAATAATTTTACCGGACACAGTACTGACCTCTATACATTTTTTACACCCAAAATCGGATACCGGTTTCAAAAATCCAGTGGTGGTCCGTTTCTGCGATTGACCTTTACGCCTCCAATCGCCGGGATCAATAGAATTGGAGATGTAAAAGGTGGTACACACAATTCGGGTTGGAAAACAACGGAGTATTTTACGAGCACTGCTTTTTTTGGTTATCGTGCCTATCCATGGGCCGGATTTAGTATAGGCTGGACGTTAAAAAAATAAACTTCAACGGTTTATAAATATCTTCTGCCTTCCCATCTTTAATACTCCTGCAATTTTATGAACTGATCTGTTATGTTCATACTTATACCACATTAATACTAT
>JAYSYG010000660.1:0-2974 GCA_043716685.1 Sphingobacteriaceae bacterium
TTTTTCATGGTTATTATTTATTTTTATTTGTTGGTTTTGTTTTAATGCTGATCCCGAATTCGTAATTTCTCAATGGCATAGGTCTTCCTGCCATTACAGCATAGTTGCTGTTAAATATATTATTGCAGGCTGCAAAAAAAATCAGATCCATTTCTTTAAGATCAATTTTATAAGTAAACCGTAATGACGAAACATGATAAGGAACTAACCAGTTTAAATTATCACTCATGGTAAAACGGTAACCGCTGTATTGATGATAAAAGACAAGGTCGGTATTGCCATAACCCAGCGCAATAGTACCATTCGCGGTGTAACGCGGCGTGTACATTAGTTGCCTCCCTGTTGTATTATCATTTTGGCTTGCATTTGATTGAACCGTTGAAAGACAATAACCGGTAATAATTCCTGCTCCTGCCCGGAACTTATTTTCCCTGTATTTAATTTTCCAGTTTGTCTCGGCGCCCCTACTCCACACTTGCTGGATATTAGCAGGTGTAGGATTGCCATTCGCGCCGGGTATCCACAAGATCCAGTTATCTATCATCCTGGTATAAGCCGACCCTGAAATGAAGAAAGAAAAATTTCTGAGCTGCTTGTCGTAACTTAATTCTCCTTCTGATGTATATCCCTGCTCCGGCTTTAAACGACTATTACCGCCAGGTAACCAATACAGTTCATTCAATGTAGGTTGTCTGTAAACTTTCGCAACATTTATTTTTACCTTAATATTTTTAAAGACATTATATTCCATAGAAATATTTCCTGTAACCGGTAACGTCCCAACACTGAAATACTCCACCCTTGCCGACACATAACTTACCAGGCGTTCTCTAAAAAAAGAGAACTTATTACCAACTAATAAAGAGGCTCTGCTCAGGCTTTTTGTAGATGAATAATTTTCTGTGGTGGCCGAACTTGACAAGACATTTAAGGCCAGGTTAAGCTGGTACTGTTTATGGAGGTTAAAATAATTTTCATTCTCAATCATTTTTGTTTTTACAGTGCTTTTTCCAAAAAGAGAACTGATACTATCAGTGTAATCAATTTTGTCAATGAAATACCCTCCACGAATTATCGATTTAAAGTGTTTATCGGTGTAAGTCCAGTTAGCTGAAAGTCGCATCGCATCATCCCTCTGGTAAGTTTTACTTCGTATCACGGAATTATAAATGGGCAAATGCCTTTGGTTATCGGTAAGCCAGGCATTCAATGAGAAGATCTGTTTTGAAGTAATAATATATTTGAATTCCTGCATCAGTCCTTTAAAAGTATACTGTGCATCCTTCTGTTGTTTGCGCGGATTTTCCCTATCAAGCGTATCCAGATATTTAAAATTATTCTGCGAACTGTTTATGTAAATTTTTGTGGAAGAAATAAAACGTGACCTGCTCACTAACACACTTGCTGAACCATTGAGTACCCCGAAGCTGCCAGCTGCAAAATTTATAGAAGACAGTAACCCCTGGTTAAACTCTGTTTTGTTATTTAAGTGAATACTTCCAGCAATTGCCCCACTGCCCCATAAAGAAGATGATCCTCCGTATTCGATCGCCACATCGTCAAAAAGAACAGAAGGCATCAGGGCTAAATCGGCCTGGCCCATCATGGCATTCTGCAGGTTAAACCCATTCCATAAAACTGCGGTTTGCGAGGCATTGCCTCCTCTAAAGGCAGTAGTGGCAATACCCCCAGGACCATAACTCTTAATAAAAACAGAAGAATTATAACTTAAAAGATCAGCTATAGAACTGTATTTGAATTGCTCCTTAACGGCAGAATCAATGGTCATGGTTTTTTTTCCGATCTGTGACAGTTCAATTTTTTCGGTGCTTACTTCCACACTCTGCAACGAAATTGTATCCTGGCAATACATGTTATTTACAAAAAAACAACATACTATCACCAGTGATTTAACGGCATAGGTTAAATCATAAGCCAATCGCTTATTTACATTTAAAATCAATTTATTGAATTAATTTTTACACGTCTCAAGCCTCACATCCCGAAGGCTCTTAACATTGTGTACCGGGCAGGTCTTCTGACTTATCCTTGACTTAAACGCCTTCCCGTTTCTGGAACAGTGGCAATCGATTGTTTAAGCTTTCAAAAGGACTCACAGCAGCGGGTACTATTAGCGAATTTCACGCTATTCCCTATTATTCTTTTATTAAAAAAGAACCTGATACGGCGCAAATATAAAAAATAGGCTTCATTTAAAAGAATTTATTTTTCTTTGCAGCTGAATTCTTATGGATAATTCTCAAAAAGAGGAGTTGATAAACTACCTTACCACGTTTATTTCAGATAAGCGTAAAGCGCGGTTTGATGAAGTGATCGCACAACGTATGCAGCATTTAAGAATAGTGCTTGAAAACGTTTACCAGGGTCACAATGCAAGTGCCGTGTTAAGAAGCTGCGAAAGCTTTGGGATTCAGGATGTCCATTTTATTGAAAACAGGAACCATATTAAGATCAGCGATGATGTTGCTATGGGAAGCAGCAACTGGCTGAATATTCACCGCCATAATTCATCCGGTAATAACACTGTGGAAGCGATCAAACATCTGAAAAGCCTTGGATACAGAATAGTAGCAACAACTCCTCATAAGCACGATTGCACTATTGATAAACTTCCGGTGGATAAAAAACTTGCCCTTGTATTTGGTACCGAGATAGACGGGATATCAAAAGATGTGTTTGACCATGCAGACGAATTTGTAAAAATCCCTATGTATGGGTTTACCGAAAGTTTTAATGTAAGTGTATGTGCCGCATTGTGCATGTATGAATTATCCACGCGTATTCGTAAAGAAGCTGAGGGGTACTTATTAAGCGAGCAGGAAAAACTGGATGTTTACTTTGATTGGCTTAAAAACAGTGTTGAAAAAAGTGATGCTCTTATTAAAAATTACCTGGAAACTAAATAAACAAATCGGCAGCAATGCCATCAGCCAGAAGCTTCGCAGCAGAGATC
>JAYSYG010000067.1:0-2399 GCA_043716685.1 Sphingobacteriaceae bacterium
TAAATCATGCTACTTTTTTATAATAATTTCTGTCGAACAAACACTCGTTTTTTACCACTCCAAACACCTGCTTTAAAAGTTTATTTGCAACGGCAATAACTGCCAATTTTTTATTCTTTCCCTTGACCACTAACCTATCAAATAATTCCTTGCATGCGACGTTGGTTTCTTTTGCATTGAGGGCACACATATAAAGTGTATGGCGCAAGAGTGAGCCGCCCTGTTTACAGATCCTTACCTACCTCTGATGCTGCTGCCGCTGCTGTATTCTTTTGGACTAAGGCCTGCAATAGCTTATGAACTGCCGGTAATTTTTAGTGTGCTTAAAGCCCTAAGTGGTAACAATTAAATTCCGGTTGCACATTTCCCTATTCCCACTACACTACGCACTCGCTTTACAAGTTCGAGTTGCCAGGCTTCGAGCAACACGGCAGGAGAATAAGGTGTGCCGCCTTCGCTCTGGTGTACTGTTTTAGCAAAACCCATTTTGGCCAAATTAAGTTTGTAAATGAAAGCATCGATAAGTCAAACGGTATTATCAGAAGCTACATGATCTTCAAGTGTAGTAAAGAAGGTTGGTGGCGGTTATTCTCTGTGATAAATTGCCGCTTTCTTGATACAAAAAACATACAGCATTTAAGCTATTCATATAGTATGTATATTTGGTAAAGACGGGAGCGTTTTTTCACAAACTCACGTTTTGCATTATGCTTTGAACGATAATGCGAACTTTAAACCTGATGTAAAATTAACTTTGACAAATAGATCATTTTAAGATATGGACAAGACAAATAAACGTATATCTCCATTAGAAATCAGCAAAGACGATTTCAAAAAAATGGGTTATCATTTAATAGATACAGTTGCTGCGTTTTATGATGCAATTAAAGACAAGCCTGTTACCACAGGAGAAACTCCGAAGCAAATTCAATCCATTTTAGGCAATGATTCGTTGCCTGAAAATGGGACTTCCATTCCGGAATTACTTTCTAAAACGTCTGATTTGTTATTCAATCATTCATTGCTTAACGGGCATCCAAAATTTTTCGGATATATAACATCTTCTCCAACCCAAATAGGAGCATTGGCAGATTTGTTAGCTGCTGCCGTTAACCCTAATGTGGGTGCAAATATTTTAAGTCCCATGGCTACCGCTATTGAAAAGCAGACGGTGAAATGGCTGGCAGAATTAATTGGCGTATCTCCCACTTATGGAGGAATATTCGTAAGCGGCGGAAACATGGCAAACCTCACAGCTTTCTTAACCGCAAGAACAGCCAAGGCGCCAAAGAACCTGAAAGAAGATGGCTTGGCAAGTTTAAGTAGTGAAATGGTTTTTTATTGCTCAAAAGCAACCCACACATGTATTGAAAAAGCAGCCACTTTATTCGGGCACGGTTTAAAAGCCATCAGATGGATACCTATCGATTCCGAAAATAAAATGAACACGGAAATTTTATCACAAACAATTAATGAGGATCTAAAGAATGGCAAAAAACCTTTTCTTGTAGTTGGGAACGCAGGGGATGTGAGCACCGGAGCCGTAGATAACTTTTCTGCGATAGCAGCTATCTGCAAGTTGCATGATTTATGGTTTCATATTGACGGGGCTTATGGAATACCTGCCGCAGTAATTCCAAAATACAAAAATTTATTTTCCGGGATGGAAGAAGCTGATTCAATTGCCCTGGACCCACACAAATGGCTTTACGCACCGCTTGAAGCAGGTTGCCTTTTGGTAAAAAATCCTCAACATCTTATTGACACTTACAGTTCGCATCCCGTTTATTATAACTTTAGTCAGCAGGATGACGAACCTTCAGTAAATTATTATGAATATGGTTTTCAAAATTCAAGGGGATTCAGAGCATTAAAGGTTTGGATGGCTTTGCAGCAGGTAGGAAAGAACGGTTACATAGAAATGATCGGAGAAGATATAACACTATCAGAACTCTTATTTGAAGAAGCGAAAAAACATTCAGAACTTGAAGCAGTAACGCAAAACCTCAGCATTACAACTTTTAGATATGTTCCTTTAGGCTTTTCGCAAAGCGAAAAACAGCCCGAAACTTATTTGAACACATTGAATGAAAAATTATTAAATGCATTGCAAAAGGGCGGGGAAGTGTTTCTATCAAATGCTCTTGTTGCAGACAAATATTGTTTAAGATGCTGCATCGTAAATTTCAGAACTTCAAGAAAAGACATTTTAGAGATTGTAGATATAATAGTCAGAGAAGGAAGAAAGGTTCACGAAATGCTTCAGCATAAATAAGAACGCTTCTTACAATTTTCTTTCCTGCTTAAGTCACAAATATCTAATGGATAATTTGCACGAACGCAAATCACGAAGTAAATTTTTAAGAAGCTTCTCGCTATTTGAATTTTATTTTAGAAAG
>JAYSYG010000661.1:0-2971 GCA_043716685.1 Sphingobacteriaceae bacterium
TCGAAAAACAATTAGCATTAAAACAATAAAAAGTCTTTGTTCATTTAAGTATTTGGAGTGCAATTTTTAGACTATTTTATATAAGCTAATGGTATAACAGGCTTTAATAACCCGGAAGAACCCATGCCTGTTCTTCTTGTGCGCTTAAGAATGGAAGAACCCCATCCTCATAATGGCGGCTGGAGCAGCCCACCTTATGTGATAATGGAATGCACATTTTTTGATGATATGGGTCGTGAACTTGCTGTATTTGAATTAAGTGCGGCAGGATCATCTAAGGGAGACAATACGGAACGATTACGCGATTGTTATGCTATTGCCGGGAAACTCCTGGGAAAGGAACTTGTAAAAAAACTGCGGGATTAAGTGTCGACAAAAAGCTAAAAGCAAGGTTTAAATTAAAAGAATTCCTCGAAGTTCTGCTTCGGGGGTTAACTCATGTTTTGAGACACGAATTAACACGAATGAATTTTGATGATAAAAGGATTACAATTAGTGGCAAGATACATTGAGGCTCCAGCTAGGGTTATTCATCCTGCCGGCTTAAAACTCAAACACTAGTTGTTTTTCAGGATTATTTACTTTAAGACTTTTTCTTTCTCCTTTTACTTCCAGGTGCATAATATTGCTCTGATCTTTTATATAGTCATACAAAAGGGTATTCTCAAAGCTTACTTTTTTAGGAGGGGGGCAATTTTTAATTTCAATGTACATCCAGATCGCTTCCTGCTCCCTTTCAAAACCCAGAAATTCGTAATTTTTTGCAAGGCCATTTATATGTACTAAAAGGCGTTTTTTCAGGTACTCGTCAAGCATCCTGCCGGTTTTAGCGGAATCTTTTGGATTAATGAGATCGATGGTCTGTTTGTGGATTTTCTTAAGGGCCTCTTCCAGGTCGTTGGTAAATAATTTTACAGAACCCTGCAGGGCTTTTTCTTTTACATTGTACTTCAGGTCGGTTACGCTTAAATAAAAAGGATGTTTAAAGGCGAAAAGGAAAACAAGTAAGCTCAACATTAAGATCTTTTTCATTCTGTACATTTGTTGCTTTTAAATTAATTTGCGCTAAGATAATGAATGAATCCGGCTTATGGTTTATTACAGGAATTGAACATATCCTTGATCTGAAAGGTTACGATCATATTCTTTTCGTAACACTCCTGGTTCTGGCTTTTCCTTTGAATGAATGGCGTAAATTGCTCTTGCTTGTAAGCGTGTTCACTATTGCTCACTGTGTTTCACTGGCTTTAAGTGTGGCCGGACTCATTAACGTTCCGATTGCATGGATAGAATTACTTATTGCATTAACCATTCTTGTATCTGCCCTTTACCAGTTAATACTCTATAAAAAAGAGCAGTCAGCAACTAATTCTTTTTTATTTATAATAATCACCTCTTTTGGGGTAGTACACGGACTTGGATTTTCTATACTTTTAAGGTCGTTACTTGGACATGAGCAGAGTATTTTTTTACCCCTCCTTTATTTTAACCTGGGTCTGGAGTTAGGGCAAATTATTATTGTGGCGATTGTTCTGGTATTTTCATTATTTTTAACCTCCTTATTAAAATGTCCTTACAGAATTTACAAACTCGTAATCGTATGCAGTGTAGCAATAATAGCCTTAAAAATAAGCGCAGAACGCTTTTTGGAACTTTTTCCATTTTCCTCCTAACCATTGCTTCTGCGCAGAATACTCAGAACAATCCCCAATCTAACCACGGTAATAAGTTCGAACAGTTGGGAAGCATCCTTCCAACTCCCAACGAGTACAGAACTGCTTCGGGAGCTCCCGGCGCCAGATACTGGCAGCAACGCGCTGATTACGATATTGATGTAAAGCTCGATGAAAAAAACTTAAGTGTTATTGGAACTGAGACCGTTACCTACCACAACAATGCCCCTGAAACGCTTAGCTATTTATGGCTGCAGCTGGATGAAAACCAGCATGATCCTAAAAATGAAGTAAACTATTTTGACGAAAATAAAGTTGCCGAACCTTTAACCCAGAATTCTTTAAAATCGCTTGAGACCAAAACGAACCACGAAGGTCTTGGAGATAAGATAGATGCCGTAACCGATGAATTCGGAAAAGTTTTAAAATATACCATCAACGGATCGATGATGCGGATCGATCTTCCAAAAACACTCGCCTCAAAAACAAAATACAAGTTCATTGTAAAATGGCATTATAAAATGATCAACCGCCTTGAATATGGTGGTCGCGGTGGCTACGAGTATTTTCCGGAGGACGGCAATTACCTGTTCACTCTCACCCAATGGTACCCGCGCATGTGTGTTTACAGCGATTTTCATGGCTGGCAAAATAAACAATTTACCGGGAGAGGAGAATTTGCGCTTGCTTTTGGTAACTACAAAGTTAAGATGACAGTTCCTGCCGACCACTTGGTATGCTCTACCGGGGAGTGTCAAAATTACGCGCAGGTGCTTACACCAGCCCAATTAACACGTTGGCAACAAGCACAAACTGCAAAAGAACCTGTAGAGATCCATTTACTTGAAGATGCAAAAAATGCAGAAAAAAATGCTTCGGCAGGCTCAGCACCCAAAGGAACTAAAACATGGGTCTTTAAAGCAGACAGCGTTCGTGACTTTGCCTGGGGTAGTTCCCGCAAATATATATGGGACGCCATGGCTGTGCAATGCGAAGGCAAAAAAGTAATGTGTATGAGCTTTTATGGAAAAGAAGCGTATGGGCTTTACCGAAAATATTCTACAAAAGTTGTAGCGCATACGATTAAGACCTATTCCAAATTTACCATTGCTTACCCCTACCCTGTTGCACAAAGTATTGAAGCCGCCAATGGCATGGAGTACCCAATGATCTGCTTTAATTTTGGGAGAACAGAAAAAGACGGCACGTATACAGAGGGAAGTAAAAATGGGATGATCCTTGTAATTATTCACGAAGTAGGCCACAATTTTTTCCCGATGATCATTAACAGTGACGAA
>JAYSYG010000662.1:0-2968 GCA_043716685.1 Sphingobacteriaceae bacterium
CTGGTTTTTGTCATAAATGCAAAGCCGAAAGCAACTCCTGTTAAAAGGTTGTAATACCATTTATTTTTAGTGGTATAGAGAGCATAAAAGAAAAGTCCGAGGCTGATAAAAAAGGCAACTCCGTGTTCCGATTGAATGGTGAAGCCACTCAGGTTAGGCGTAAGAGATACAAACGCAAACGTAGCAGCAGAGATAACTCCAGCCACAGGCGAAAACAGTTTTTCAGAGGCAAAATAAATAAGTACAATAGTAATTAAGTTCAGATACATAAACCCGGTGTGCATTCCCTGCACAGTGTCTCCGAAAATACCCACCATAAACCCATAAAAATAAAAGAGTCCCGGAAATTTTTGTTCGTAAAAATCCTTGTAGGGTGTTTTTCCTTCCAGGATCAGGTTTCCGATATAACCGTAAATACCTTCGTCTCTTTCAAAAGGAATGAGGAGGAATTTTGACCGGATGATATAAATAATGAAAAGCAACAGTAAAAGCAGCCCAAGGCAAATTTTACTTTCTGTGGATAAAAGTCCTTTTGCTTCGACAGGTTTTTCGGCCCTGGATGGTTTATGCGCTGTAGTAGTTTGTGTTTTCGCCATGAAAATTCTTAAATCTTAATTGTATTTTTTTTAATGTAACTGTAAGTTTTTGCAATACCTTCGCCAATATTGGTAAGTTTGAAGTTGCTGTAGGCACTTAAGAGTTTAGTGTTGTCCAGGTCAATGGTCGGATTATCGCTTTGACGCGTTTCTTTGTAAATAACTTCGAATTGTTCATTCACAGTTTTTTGCATCAGTTTTACGAGGCCGTTTATACTCAATGTGTCATTCGAAGCCAGGTTGTAAACATTCGAAACAGATAAATCGGACGTAAGAGAAAGGGACATAAGTTCAGCCACATCTTTCACATAAACATAATTCCTTACGCTTTCGCCGGTACCAAATATGGTTATTCGTTTTTCAGTAATGATCTTTTCTAAAAATGTATTAATAATTCCTAATCCTTTGGAAATATCCTGCCCGTCTCCATATACATTAGAAACTCTGTAAATATCAAAGTGCAGGTCGTATTTTTTTTCAAAATAACTTAGGAAATTTTCCATGGTTAGTTTGATAATTCCATATGGCGAAAAAGGTTTTGTTGCTGAATCTTCTTTTACTTTTTCTTCAGCAGGGCCATATACCGTACCTGCACTTGAAACAAAAACGATTTTTTTCACTTTTAGTTTTGAAATTGTTTCCGAAAAGAAAATAAAAGGTTTAAGATTTTTTTCTATCTCGAGTAAAGGATCTTCCCAGCTTGTGGCTGGAATAGATTCTGAGGCTAAGTAATAGACAACATCAATTTCCGAAAAAAGACTTTTTATCTGAGCGCCATTTAGCAGATCGAACTGGGTATAAGGCAATGCCGTTGCTAAAGAACTTTTTTCACTTCTGCCAAAAAGAGACAATTGTACCCCTTTTTTTTGCATTAATGCCTCAGTTAAGTGTCGGCCAATAAATCCATTGGCACCAATAATTGCTACATTAACCGTACTCATATATTTATAGTTTTTTCAATAATCACGTAAGGTCTGTCGCGCACCTCATCATAGATCCTCACAATGTATTCGCCGATAAGACCCAGGCAAATTAAAATGAGGGAACTGAAAAAGGAAATTAGAATAGAAAGTGTGGCAAAACCTTTTACTGAAATACCATGCACCATAAACCCATAAATGATGAAAATAGAATAGATAACCGCGAAGGCTAATCCCAATACACCTAAAATAGTAATCACACGGATGGGAACCGATGAAAAAGAGAAAATGCCATCCATAGCAATTTTAAGAAGTTTTTTTAAGGTGTACCCCGATTGACCGTCAAACCTTGCTTGCCGCTCGTACTCAACGCCTACCTGCTTAAAGCCGACCCATGCTCTGATACCCCTTAAAAAGGGATTTTTTTCCTGGAGTTTCAGCATGTTATCTACCACATGTTTTTTCATTACACAGAAATCGCCACTGTCCAGCGGGATATCGGTATCGCTCATACCTTTAAGAATACGGTAAAAGCTATTATAGCTGAGTTTTTTTAAAAATGATTCTTTCCTTTTTTTTCGCACACCATAAGCTACATCGTAACCCTTGTCCAGGTAACTAAAAAAATGGGGGAGGAGTGAAGGGGGATCCTGCAAGTCATCATCAATGATAGCAATATAATCGCCGGTGCAGTGTGAAAGACCTGTTTTAACGGCTATCTGGTGACCGAAATTCTTTGAAAGTTTTATTCCCCGGATATAAGGATAAGTTTGGGTAAACTCCTCTATTTTTTTGTAGCTGTTATCCTTGCTTCCATCATCAACCAACACAAGCTCCAGATCCCAATTTGATATGTTCTTCTGTGCATCGATTGCTTCGAGCAGGCTGTGCATAAATGCGGACGAATTGTAAACCGGAACTATAATTGAAATTTTATGACTCATTTATGTTTTATAAGCTATAACCTACACTACAAAGCGGTAGATAAATTTTTTTGCCTCGGTTAAAATAAAGGTTAAAAATAATCCCGTCCGGTAATTGAGCAAAGATAATTGGTATTCTTTTGAATTATATATTTTCTTAATAAAATTAAAATAGTCTTCTTTTTGTTTTTTTACAACTTTCACGCTGGCTGAACTTTCCGAAATTCTGAATGCACTTACTACAGCAGGCAATACATACAGATCGCCGTGCAAAAGTATTTTGAACCAGAGATCAAGATCTAACACGTAAAAGATAGATGAGTTGAAGTTACCGGTTTTTTCCAGAATTTCTTTACGAAATAACACGGCGCCACCTTCTCCAATAGTATTTCCACCCGAGCGAATTACCCGGTTAATTGCTTTTTTCCCGGAAAGGATCATCTTTTTTTTGGCAAAACCTCTGGTAAACATCACTTTTCCGTTTTTGTCGATGATATTTCTTCTACCACAAACCAGGCTTATTTTTTTG
>JAYSYG010000663.1:0-2965 GCA_043716685.1 Sphingobacteriaceae bacterium
ACCCAAAATAAAATCTCGGGGGTTTCGCCGGCAGCAAGCATTTCGGACATTGTTTTTACTTCTATTTTGCTCATATTCTTTTACTTTTTAACCACTAAGGCACTAAGGACACTTAGTTTCACTAAGTTATAAATTAATCTTTTGGTAATTTAGAAAATTCTTCTGTCACCAAAGGAACCAAGTGTTTAGTTATATTTTCAGAGTGAAAATTTATTAATAGTCCCTTTGGCATATTAGCAAGTTTTAAATACGATAAAAGCTGCGCCTTATAAAGTGGAATCATCGCCTCCACAGCTTTTAATTCAACCACAATCAAATTATTTACTAAAATATCCAGTTTCAGCATTCCTCCTAAATTTTTTCCTTTATAATTTACCGGGACATGTATTTGAGATTGTACATGTAATCCAATATTTTTTAACTCATCAACCAGGCAGGAGTGGTAAACAGATTCTAGTAATCCTGGCCCGACTTGTTTATGTACCTCTATCGCCGCTCCTACAATTTGGTATGAAATCTCATTAATATACTTCTGAGTAATCATTTTCTCTTAGTGCTCCTTAGTGTCCTCTGTGTCTCAGTGGTTCTAGGCCTCATTAACCCAATTCGCTCTATCAGCCGGAGAAAACTGCCAGGGAGCGCCGTTGTTTTCGATGTTCGTAAACATTGTATTTAATTCTGAAGGACTTTGACTTTGTTCCATCACTAAAAATCTGCGCATTTCTAAAATAATAGCCAGTGGATCAATATTTATCGGACACTCCTGGACACAGGCGTTGCAGGTATTACAGGCCCATACTTCTTCTGCAGTTGTATAATCACCCAACAAAGACCTTCCGTCATCCACAAAAACGCCTTTGTTCTTGTCCATGTTCCTTCCTACTTCTTCCATCCTGTCACGTGTATCCATCATGATCTTACGCGGCGATAATTTTTTGCCGGTCATGTTTTGCGGACAAGCAGAGGTACATCTTCCACATTCGGTGCAGGAATAAGCATCCATTAAATTCTTCCAGCCAAGGTCCTGAACATCTTTTACACCAAACCGTACAGGGTTGTCCGGATCTGTTTTGGCGACATACGCAGGGTCAAAATTAGGTGCAACAACATCGGTAACAGCATCGAGTGTATTAAATTGGCCTTTAGGTTTTAAATTTGAAAAATAAGTAGTGGGAAATGCCAATAGAATATGCAGGTGCTTTGAATAAGGGAGATAATTTAGAAAAGCAAAGATCCCAATAATATGCAGCCACCAGGTAAAACGTTCGATAAAGATCAAAGTGGAGTCTGACATCCCACTGAGCATCGGCGCAAACAACCCGCTGATGGGGAAACTTCCTGCCTGCGGATAGTGTTCGTTGCCACGCAACTGCAAATTCTGGTCTGCTGCATTCATCAGTGCCAGGCAGGTCATTAAAACCATTTCTGTTATTAAAATTGCATTGGCATCAAGGCGGGGAAATCCATTCAATTCAGAATTTAAAAAACGTTTTACTTTAACTAGATTTCTTCTGAGCCAGAAAACAACAACACCAACAAACACTCCTAATGCAAGGATCTCAAAAAAGGCGATCAGGAAGTTATAAAATGCTCCCACGAAACTAAAGGCACGGTGTGAATGCGTAACACCATCCACAAACATTTCAAGAACTTCGATGTTTATTAAAACAAAACCAACGTATACAAGAATGTGCATCACTGCGCTTAAAGGTCGTGTAAGCATCTTGCTTTGTCCCAGCGCCACCAGCCCCATAGTTTTTAAACGCTCGCCTTTATTATCTGTAATTGGAAAATCTTTCCCGATAAAAATATTTCTCCTGATCTTTTTTGCATTGGTATAAAAAAAAGCAGAGGCCCCTACGAGTAATATGCAGAAAATAATAGAGCTGATCATTGTATATAATTTATTTAATCCGGTTTCTTTTTTTCTTTTCTTCCGAAAAGTGAGAAGTGAACATACCTCTTCGGATTCTCTTTCAGATCTTTCAACAGTTTATCCAGATCATCGGCAGATTTATTCAAATTATTATATAACGAATCGTTCTTTGCCAGCTTACCAAGCGTGCCATTGCCTTCGTTGATCTTTGTTAAGAGGTTGTTTAGTTCTTTTAAGGTGTTATCCGCATTTGCAACAGCACTCTTTAGTTGTGATTTTGCAAGTGTATCAGAAAGGTTACTGAAATTAGCAAGAATATTCGTGATCTTTTGTTCATTTTTATTAAGATTGGATGTAATGCCACTCAGGTTTGAAAGCACGGAGGAAATCTTCGGCTTCTCTGATGCCATAAGGTCATCCAACTTATAAGCCGTTTGTTCCAGGCTGAAAATTGCCTTACGAACACTTTCAAAAGACTGACTGATATTTTCGCGCGTTTTAAAGTTTAAGACTTTATTTACAACCCCCATCACCGTATCAATACTACTCACCAGGCTTTCTACTTTGGCTTGTAAAGGCCCAAGTTGCTTATTAAAAGCCTGCTGAAAGCTTGGCTCATTCTCTGCTAAAAGCGTATCTCCATTTTGCACAAATTCTTTACTTGTACTAAAAAGCACTTCTACCACTTTTGTTCCGAGCAGGTCGGCGCTTACTGTTTTTGCTATGGAATTTTTCGGAATGTTGACTTCTTCAGTAATAATAAATTTAACGAGCACCTGGTTTTTACCGGCTTTTTCTATAAGCGAAATAGATTTGATCTGACCGATCTTGTAGCCATTAATTTGTATTGGATTAGAAGGAATAAGATTATCGATTTTGGGATAAACTGCGTAAAGAAAATATTTCTCGGAAAAAAGATTAGACCCCTTTAAAAAACTAACTCCCCAGATAAAAGCAGCGATGGCAAAAACCACCACGATACCTATTTTGAATTCCTTTGATAATTTCACAAAAAAGTATTACGTTTTAACGCCTAAATATAAGTATTTTTATCCGCAATTAGAAAGTGCCGGCCAATTTTATTGGCAC
>JAYSYG010000664.1:0-2943 GCA_043716685.1 Sphingobacteriaceae bacterium
GATAAGTGCTCCCATTCTTACACATCATACCATAGGGTCGTGGATAGCAGTATCTTCGAATTTAATTCTACTAAGCCTTATTATTACCGCCCTGCTTCCAACTATTTTTAAAGGTCTGCAAAGTACGATCGAGGAACATGAAAAGTTACGGATGCAACTATCTATTGAGCAGCGCTCGCTTGAAAAAACGCTGCAAAAAATAAGTATAAAAAATAAAGAGCTTGAAGAATTTGCCTACATGACATCGCATGACTTGCAGGAGCCCCTGCGGGCTGTTGGCGGGTTTTTAAACCGCCTTGAAAAAAATCATAAGAGCCAGCTTGATGAACAAGCGCAACAATACGTTTATATGGCAAAAGATGGCGCAGAACGGATGAAAAAAACCATTACCGATCTGCTTGAATATTCTCTTTCTGAAAAAAAAATAAATACAATTCAACCAATAGATACAAACATCATCCTTGAAGGATACGTTAAACAAAATCAGGAGCTTCTTACAGAAAAAAATGCCGGCCTTTCCTGGAGTGACCTTCCAGTAATTGAGGCAGACCTTTTATCAATACAGCAATTGTTTCAAAATCTAATAAGTAATGCGCTAAAATACCAGAAAAAGGGTGAGAAGCCGGCAATTCTTATTTCTCACTTGGAAACAAAAAAATACTGGCAATTTGCCCTTGCGGATAATGGTATCGGCATCCATGCAAATGAATTGGATAAAGTTTTTATTGTGTTTAAGCGCCTCCATGATAAAAGCGAGTACCCTGGAACGGGCATAGGCCTGGCTATTTGCAAAAAAATTATAGAGAACCATAAAGGGAAAATCTGGGTTGAATCCGAACCTGGTAAAGGCAGTACTTTTTATTTTACCATTTCAAAGAATTTAAACTAATAACCACTTATATGAATACTGTAAATGTATTATTGGTAGAAGACAACGAAGGAGACATTGTTCTTACAACCGAAGCCCTTAACCAGGGTAAAATAAAAAGTAATGTTTCAGTTGTAAAAGATGGCTGGGAAGCTGTCCTGTTCCTGGAGAAAAAAGAAAAGTATACGCTTGAAAGCACCCCGGACATTGTTCTTCTCGATGTAAACCTTCCCAAAATGAACGGACACGAAGTTGTAAAATATATTAAAACAAGCGCTGCTTTTAAGCAGATTCCTGTAATTATGTTCACTACATCTGCCTCCGCTAATGATGTTCTTCAATCTTATGCCAACCACGCCAATTGTTTTATTACAAAACCAGTAGATGTTAAAGAATTCCAGGCCGCAATTGCCTCCCTGGAAAATTTTTGGGTCTCTGTCGTACAATTACCTAACAGAATAAAATAACCAAGCTATGCCTATTTCATCCGAAAGATTAAAAGTCCTGGTTATTGAAGACAATCTAGGTGATTTTATAATCATTGAAGACCTCCTGCGGGAAGAAGTTAAAAATCCGGATATAGAACATTCTAAAAATTTTTCCTCAGCAAAGAAAATCATAGGAACCGGCAAGGCCTTTGATGTTATACTGCTCGATCTCACATTGCCTGACGGAAGCGGCGAACAGCTGGTAAGTGAAGCGCTGGAACTTGCCGGAAACATCCCTCTTATTGTACTTACCGGGTATACGAACAAAAGTTTCAGTGTTAAAACTTTAAGTTTAGGCGTTTCAGATTACCTGCTTAAGGACGATCTTAATATTTCCAATTTATATAAAAGCATTGCCTATAGCATAGAGCGTAAAAGAATTCATACGGAATTAAAAAGCTCGGAGGAAAAATACAGGAACCTTTTCCAGTCAAGCCCTATTCCTATGTGGGTATATGATCCGGAGTCCCTCCGTTTTCTAAACGTAAATGCAGCTGCATGCAGGCATTATGGCTATTCCACAGAAGAATTTCTTCTAATGACCGTCAAGGATATCAGGCCTGCAAGTGACTTTGAAAAAATTGAGGAAATTGTGAAAGCCAACAAGACTACAGAAAAATTTTTTGCGGGCGTTTTCGAACACCACAAAAAAAATAGGGAACCCATCCAGGTAAATGTCCAGGCAAATACCATAAATTTTGAGGGAAAACAAGCAATGCTTGTTGTTGTGAATGATGTTACCCAAAAAATCAAGGCCGAAAACGCTCTAAAATTAAGTGAGCAACGTTTTAAGTCGCTTGTCCAGGAAGGCTCCGATCTCATCTGCATCCTCGATGCAAAAGGCAATTACAAGTACGTGAGCCCCACATCAGCATCAGTTCTCGGTATGCCACCGGAAGAATATATAAATAAGAATACGTTTGACTTCATTCATAACGAAGATAGAAAGAGAGTAGCCGACCAGTTCATGCAACTCTCCTCCGAAAAACAAATACATATCCAGCCCTACCGGTTTAAGACTTCACAAGACAGCTACCGCTGGATTGAAACAATTGTAACTAACCTCGTGGATGACAGTTCCATTAACGGTATGGTGGCAAATTCCAGGGATGTGTCGGACCGTTATACTTACGAGGAAAAATTAAGAAAACAGGATTCATTGTTCAGGGCCATTATTGAAAAAGGCTCCGATATGAAAACCCTTATTACCCCTGAAGGAAAAATTATTTTCGGTACTCCATCCATTACACGGATATTAGGGTATACAATTGAGGAATATGTTGGATTGAATGAGCGTGATATTGTTCACCCCGAGGATATAGAAGGTCTATTTCAAAGAATTAATCTGAGTATTTCAGGCGAACTACCCTTCGGTAATATACAGCTAAGGGTTCGTAACAAATGGGGAGAATATCTCTGGTGTGAAAAAACCATCACCAATTTATTGAACGATCCAGATGTAAATGCCATTGTCTGCCATTTCTGGGATATTACTGAAAAGAAAAAGACGGAGTTATTAATTAAAGAAAGTAATGACCGTTATGACCTGGTTTCAAAAGCAACCAGCGATGCCATCTGGGATTATAA
>JAYSYG010000665.1:0-8986 GCA_043716685.1 Sphingobacteriaceae bacterium
TGTTTAGGGCGTGAAAGGTACGGGCTTTTTTGTGAAAGCCCAAGATTATTTATGATATTAAAAAAGGACAGAGTCTTATGTTGATCATAATTGTAATCAAACCCTGATTGGATTTTATGCGCCACACACTATTCCTGTCAGGGTTTTGTGCAAGAATAGGTTAGTGGATAGAAACCTAAGTTCATCTCGCTTCCACCAGAAATAACTTAAGATATTTAATTCCTATACTCAGCTTATTTCTTTCCCAGAGTTCTTTCTCCAGATCTTTTTTTTCTTTCAGATATTTTTCAAGCAGTGTAGGTTTTGATTTAAGGAATTCTTCCAACTGGCCCATGTTTACATTGTTTGCACGGTCGTTAAAATACATATAGACCCAGCCACCGGGAGCCGTAAGCCCCTGTAAAAAACCCTGCTTGTCATAATTTGGCAGTTTGCCGTACACAACGCAGTACGCATCAATTGTTCCGCCACCAAAGGTATAATACAAATATTCATTCGATTTTTTATCCGGGCGGATCTGGATCTCATCTCCCACCTGATAGCCAAAATAGTAACCAGAGGAGTCCACTAAACTCAATTTTCTTTTTTTTGAATCGGTGGTAATGTATTTAATGATCTTTGTATCGGATGGCAGATATTGACCCCTGTAGGTTTTCTTTTTATTAAAAAAGTCTTCCTCCGTTTTATACAGGTAAAAGGAATTGGCTTTAAAATCTGATGAATCGATTTGGGCCAAACTTATCGTGTTAAAAAAGCAAATGCAAACAATTAAAAGCAGGTGGTGTTTTTTCATTTTATATCTAAACTATTTTTTACTCTTGTTCAATTTAAACGGATAGACCACTATATAGATGTTTCATTGACCCCCTTGTTAAACGGACAGGGCAATACCATTTAGTTGAAATGCATTTTTTATCCTCACAGGGTTAGAGAACAAATTTCTCAGTTCTTTATGCTAAGCAAACCAACCTTATGAGAAATACAAATATACAATTATTGAATGTTCTTGGTACGTATACTGAAGAAGTGAAGTTAAAAAAATTTTATTTTTCAAACGAGTGTTATGTAACCCTAAATTGTCTTCAAACCCTGACAGCATTTTGCATCGCTCTTCGCTAACCCTGACGGGGTTTTGCGCAAGAATACAGTTAACATAAAACTAGAATCGTTATAGTTTTGACTCAGGTAATTGGCACTTTCTTTTGTCGTCCCCACGCAATAAATACCGCAAGGGCAGCAAAGAAAATATTGGCTCCAATTTGTGAGGCTTCTCCTCTGGAAATATGAAAAACAGTTGCACTTGCCATAAGGACGAGTACTCCGTAAGCTGCATAAATTGTGAGCTTTGGTTTTAGGCGAAGCAATGCTGGAAAAATCAATCCAATACCTGCCAGTAAATCGAAAATGCCTGTAAGTTTCACTAAACGTGTATTATCAGATGTCCAGGGCCACATTTCGGCTAATTTGTCTGCCGGTTGAAATAGTTTCATTGTACTTGCCCAGATAAGACTGGTTGCAAGAAGCACCTGGGCTATCCAAAGTGCAATGTTGATTATTTTTGATTTTTTTTGTTCGTTTTTCATGTCTTTTTTATTGTTTAGTGGGCATCTAAAAAACCAAACCTGTTTTTTGAGATTGCTCTTGGCAAAGTTAATTATATTTGCTGTCGAAACGCTAGTACTATCTGTTTGGATAGCGCTATCCTAAAAGGAAGTAAAGTAAAGCCGAAAATATATGTTGTCAAAAGGTGGTTGCCCGAAAACGATGCTCTCAATAAAAGATGCCCTTGAAGCTGTGGAGGGCAGATGGAAATTGCTTATTTTATTTTCGCTATCTGAAAGTCCGAAGCGTTTTACGCAAATATCCAAAGAAGTAGAGGCTATAACGGATAAAACATTATCTAAAGAATTAAAAAATCTGGAAGCGAACAAACTTATTGTCAGACAGGTTTACGACACCTTTCCGCAAACAATCGAATACTCTATTACGCCGCACGGTTTATCGCTTGAGAAAGTGATAGACGAGCTTCATTTTTGGGGATTATTGCACCGGAAGAAAATCATTGGAAAATAATTTATTTATACTTCGTTATTTTCCTGAAAGATCCCGCTAATGCAAATACACCCAATTTTTAAAAGCTATTTTGGTAGTTTAAACCGGGTAAGCGCATCTTTAAAAAATGAGTTAAAATTGGCGCGCAGTTCATCTTCGTTTTTTTTAAAAAGAGTAATGGATTGATCCAGTTGAACTCCGTGTTTAATGCGATGAGAGAGATGATATAAAACGGTCTCAATGCCTTTAATATCAGAGTATGAAGAATAAATATTGTTCTTAATGACATATTCGAGAAATCTGCTACTGCTATGAGGTAAAAGATATACATTTTCAGAATATACCTTGTATGCATTTTCAGAAAAAGATTCTAAAGGTAAATCTGAGTAGTTTGAAAAGCCACTTGCTAAAAAATAATCAAAATAAATATCTACAAGAATGCCGCTGTATTTCTCAAAGCCATCATAAAAAATACGTTTACTTTTTTTAAATTCTTTGTGTCCATCGGTAAAAGAATCAATACTGCGGTGTAAGTGAATACCATTAATTATTTCAGGACTAAAATTTTTAAAATCATTTCCACGGATGTGATCAGCAATAAAATTTCCTATCAAAAGATCGTTATTATTGTTGGAGAGAAAGGCGTGCGCCAGGTAATTCATTAAGCTAAATTAAGGATAATCTTAATTCCAGTTTGTTTTAGGACCTTATAAAATGCTGAGTTCTGCTAAAAAAGTATAATTCAGATGATTTGACTAGGGCCATGTCAATCAAAAACAGCCGCAATAAACTCTGATAGGGTTACGGTACCGCAAAGAAACCCTGTCAGAGTGAACCGACAAAGTATAGTTAACTTGACACTAGGTTCTATATCAGGATGCGTAAAAAAAATCCCGAATTTGAACCTTATTTCCTTTTGTCATATTAGGCACAACAGGAAATGATAATGTGATTTTAGGGGAGCAGATCGCATTAAAAAGAAGAGTTTTTTCCTGGGCCAGACCTGTGTTTCATTAATGACCTTAGGTTTTTCTCATGGATCAGTAATAAAAAAACATCAGGCTTCTCGTTTTCCACAATCTCCTCATTAAGTTTATATTCCCAGTTATCCCAGATCTTTACTGTTTTACTGAAGTTTTCAGAAAGCAAGGGAAACAAATCTGTTCCAAAAGAATCGGAGATGATAAGTAAGCGCGGTTTTTTTGAGTTTTTAATTTCCTTAACTTCCTCGTACATATAAGCGTAGGAGAAACTTTTATTAGCAACATAGCCAGCTTTTTTTCCGTAGACTGACTGTGTTTTTTTGCGGGAGAGGTGATAACTTGTATCCGGGAAAAGATCCGGATTACCAAGGATTTTCGCAGTATTTCCTTCTGTTGTATCTTTTAAATTGATCACAAAATCATTTAACGACATCTGCTGGATTTCAGGAAAGTTCTGCTGCAATTGCCCGAGAAATTGATTGGCGCTGTAAAAAGCCCCAGGCCTGGTCCAGTGATTATCGGTTGCGTAATAGGTTGGGTATTTTTTTTTATTTTCTCTTAATACTTTATAAAGATCAACGGTATTTACAGAACTATTTTTTTGAAGGTAAGCCAGTAATTCTTCTCCCATTGATCTTTCTGTTCTCCTTAATTGTTCAAACGGTACTTTCTCCGGATAAATAGTAGCCTTGGCAGGCGTGATCATAAAATAAAATTTACAGCCACGTTCTTCCAGGAATTTTTCCCTGTATTCAAGCTCTTCTTTGAAGTCTGATAGTTGTTTTTCTGTAAAGTTGTTTTTGCCCGTGTAAGCATCAAACTCTTCACCTGCCAGAAAAAGCCAGCCGTCCTTTCCAATAATTACAAAGTCGGAAGCAGGCAATTTGTCGAAAACAAAGAAGTTTAAAAAATTAAATGTTTTCACCATTCGTGCCCGTAGGGTAAATGTGTCGTTGTAATACTTCTCATAATACCTGGGGAATGAATCTATGCGAGTTACGCTAAGCAGAGGTTCTGAAGCCATTTTCCGGTTTTCGAAGTTCTTTATGTCAGGTATAATTCCCAGCTTTTTATTAATAAGCGGAAAAAATGCAAGGCCCAGGAAGACAATACTAATTAATGTTATTCTAAGGTTTTGGTATTTCATCTTAGAACTTATAATAGATGAAAGGGTTATATGTTCCTGAAATCAGGTAGAGGGAACAAAGTATAAAGATACTCGCGTAAATTAATGCTGAAGAAATGTGGTAGGTGACAGCAAAATAATTAGTATACAATTTATCTTGCGCTATCAGTTTTTGAATACGAGATTCGAGGAAGCTGAAAAAGCCAAAGGAGCCAAGGACCGCGATAGTGAGAGAGAGGTAAAATTCAGCGTTCATAAAACTCATAAACAGATTTAATTTATTTGTGGAAAGACTGAAATCAAACATGGCTCTCCAATAATTAAGTGTTGTTCCAAGGTATGGGTTCCTGAATAAAACCCAGGCGAACATTACGACCAGAAGGGTATACACGTTTGCAAGGGGCTTCCAGATTTTGTCCAGCAGTTTTCCAAGAAAAATCCTTTCCATTAAAAGAAAAAAACCGTGAAAAAGTCCCCATGCAACAAAGGTCCAGCTGGCACCATGCCATAAACCCGTTAGAAAAAACACACCGATAAGATTTATATATTGCCTGCTTTTTTTAACCCGGTTTCCACCAAGTGGAATGTAAACATAGTCCCTGAAAAAAGCAGAAAGTGAAATATGCCATCTGCGCCAGAATTCTTTTACGGATTTTGCAAGATAGGGGAAGTTGAAATTTTCCATAAACTCAAAGCCAAACATTCTTCCAAGTCCTATAGCCATGTCTGAATACCCGGCAAAATCACAATAGATCTGCAGGGTATAACAACTAATTCCCAGCCAGGCATTTAATGCGCCAAGTTGATGTGCGTCGGTATTAAAGAGTACGTCTGCTATTCTACCAAACGTATTGGCAAGGAGTACTTTTTTACCCAGCCCGATAAGGAATCGCTCTATTCCTGAGGAGAATTTTGCAAAGCCGTGTTTCCTTTCGGTGAGTTGTTGCCAGATATCACTGTATCGGATAATGGGACCTGCAATTAGTTGCGAGAACATACTAATGTAAAGCGCCAGGTTAAAAATATTTTTCTGGGCCAGTGTTTTGGCCTGGTATATATCAACAAGGTAAGAGAGGGAATGGAAGGTATAAAAGGAAATGCCGATTGGTAAAATAATAGTTGTTTCGGTAATGGCAGGGAATGAAAACCGTTGAAGTAGCAGGTTTAGACTGTGAGAAAAAAAGTTAGTGTATTTGAAAATTCCCAGGATTATAATATTACAGCTTACACCTGCAGATAACCACCAGTAACCTGCCTTGTGGCCTAAGTTGTTTTGAATTAAAAGCCCGAATGTATAATTGAGAAGTATAGACGCTGCCAGGATAGCTGTAAAACTTACTCCTCCCCAGGCGAAGAAAATAAAGCTGGTGAAGAGCAGCCAGTAATTTTTAAGTGGTTTAATAGAGAGATAGTACCCTAAAAGTGTAAGTGGAAGAAACAGAAATAAAAAGATAGGGGAACTAAAAAGCATAGTTTAAACGCAATAGTGCTAAGATAGTATAAAACGATAAAACCCTTTGTTTATTTTATTAAACAGACAATTCTTTCGCTAGCACATTAAAATCAACTCCATCAAAATTTCCACTGCTCATCATTAATAGAACGGAGTCCTTCCATTTTTTTGATTTCAGGTAATCGGTAACATCCGAACTTTTTGTAAATACTTTCAGGTCTTTACGGTTAAAGCAGGCGTGTACTTGCTCTGGTGTAATCTCTTTTAATTTTTTATGGGCAATTGTATGTGGGTTAAAATAAACAATAGCTTCGTTTGGCAGGTTCATAGAATCTTTATACTGCGCTAAAAATTCTTCGTTCAGGCTGCTGAATGTATGCAGCTCCATACACGCTATAATTTTGCGAGAGGTGAATTGTTTCTTCACGGCATCTGTTGTAGCCTTGAGTTTGGAAGGAGAGTGTGCAAAATCTTTATAAAAATTAAAATTGTCTTTTTTATAGACCAGTTCAAGACGTTTTGCGGCACCTTTAAAAGACTGAATGGCTTCGTAAAATTGCGTATTCAAAATCCCGATTTTAGCACAAACGAGTCGCGCACCGTTCAAATTCATTAAATTATGGTTGCCAAAAATCAACAGGGGGATTTTCTGATCGTTTACAAGTAGATACGTCATACCATCCTTTATCTCATGTTTTGGAACAGAATAGGGCATTTTATCAATTTTTGAATTGGTGGTGGTTCTACAAACCTCTTCGAGTACTTTGTCTTCAGAACAATAGATCAGGCTTCCGTTTGGTTCAATAAGGTTGATGAATTTTTTAAACTGCTCCACATAGATCTCAAAGGTTGGAAAGACATTGATATGATCCCAGGCAATGCCGCTGAGTATGGCAATATTAGGTTTATACAAATGAAACTTAGGTCTTTTATCAATAGGAGAAGCAAGGTATTCATCTCCCTCAATTACGGCAAATTCGGAAGTATTGGTAAGACTTACCATGTTATTAAATCCTTCCAACTGGGCACCAACCAGGTAATCTGTTTCTATTTTAAGGAAATTCATCACATGCAGGATCATGGCTGTAATGGTTGTTTTGCCATGACTGCCACCAATAACAATACGTGTTTTATCTTTTGTTGCTTCGTAAATATATTCAGGATAGGAATATATTTTTAAGCCCATTTGCCGTGCGCGTATAAGTTCAGGGTTGTCTTCACGGGCATGCATTCCCAGTATAACTGCATTCAGGTCTCCTTTTATTTTATCCGGGAACCAACCAATTGCTTCGGGTAAAAGGCCAACCTTTGCAAGCCTGCTTTTACTGGGTTCATTTATTTCATCGTCACTGCCTGTAACAATAATTCCTTTTTCATGTAACGCTAAAGCCATGTTGTGCATGGCGCTTCCTCCAACCGCTATTAAGTGTACTTTTTTATTCATTGATTAATATTTGATGACTTAAATTAGGCTTTAAGAATCTAAGAAATGAACAAAAATGGGTTTATTTTACACATAGCTTTGTTTAAACACAGCTTCTGATCTTATTCATCAAAATTTTATGCCTAATACCATAACATCATCTGTTTGCGGTAAGGAGTTTTGCCAGGAAATAAATTCTTTTTTAATGATTGATTTTTGCTCCTGCATTGGAAGTGTGTATATTTTTTTAATCAGGTTTTTAATGTTATTTTTTTTGTATTTTTTGTTATTAGGTCCGCCAAACTGGTCCTGGAGACCATCAGAAAAGAGATAAAGACAATCGCCAGATTGAAGCTGAATGCTTGATGTTTTAAAGTTCTTTTTTTCACTTTCAAAAAAACTATAGCCAATGGTAGCCTTTTGGGTGGTTAAAGGTAGTATTTGTGAGTCCCTTATCAGTATTTCCGAAAATTTAGCAATGCTATATTCTAATATGTACGTTTCTCTGTCAAAAGAAAAAACGGCAATATCCATACCGTCAGCTACGATATCACTTCCGTTTTTTCCATGCGCAAGCACCAGGTTCAAATCTTTATCAAGTAAGTTCAGGATACGCCCGGGATCTGCATTTTTAAGTTCCTTAATATTTTTGTAAAGGGTGTTTATTCCCAGAACACTCATAATAGCGCCAGGAACCCCGTGACCTGTGCAATCTGCGGTTATAAAAATAATCCGTTCTTCGGCAAAACCTTCCGACCTTGACGTTCTGTACATCAGGTAAAAATCACCGGAAACAACATCTTTTGCTTTCGAGAAAATAAAACTTTCTTTAAAACATTCATTTAATTTTGTTTTCGCAGGTTGTAAAGCCTCTTGAATACGTTTAGCGTACCTAAGGCTTTCCTGTACATCATTATTTTTTATGGCGAGTAATTGTTTTTGGTCATTTAGTTCACTGTTTTTTGCAAGAAGTTTTTTGTACTGTTCTTCAATTTGAACCTGTTGTGCCAGAATTTCTTCTTTTTGCTGGTTAATGGCAAGCGTTCGCTCATGTACTTTTTCCCTGAAAAAATTAGTAAAGATGTGGATCTCTTTTGCCATTTTTAAAAAGCTAACATTGATGCTATTAAACTCTTTTATTTTAGAAAGTTTATAAGAAACAGATTCGCTGTTAAATCCTGAGTTAATATATTTACTAAATGACGAAGAAATGGATTTAACGGATTTTGTAATTAACTGGGTAAGACCAATTATTGTAGCGAGTAAAAAAACAATTAGTATAAATACAACCGTCAGAGTATCTTCCTTAAGTTTTTCTTTATGCTGAGATTTAATGAGTTTAAGTTCATTGTCCATGTCTTCAATTAAAGAGGCAATATTGTCGAATACCAATTTTGATTTATCGAGATAGCCGCCGCGACCTTTAACTCCGATCTTACTTTCAATACGGGCCAGCATTTTAAAGTACTTACTATAATAATAAAGGTTATTTATAAGAAAATTCCGATCTTTCTCTCTCAAGGTTTTATTTTCGGCTATAAATTCTATCAGGTCTTTGGCAGCCATATCGAAGAGATGCACATACTGGAGATCTTTACGCAATAAAAAATCCTTTTCGTGTTTTCTGAGAAGAAGGCAAAGGTATTGTATATCCTTATTATTGAAGTTATAGATATTATGAGCATACTCACGCATTTTCCCTTCAAGCCCATAGTTTTTAAAGCCTTTTAACTTATGTAAGTAGATAAGTTCATCGTACGTTTTATTGAAGGCGGAAAATTGACTTTTTATTTTGTTTACTTTCCAGTTTAACTCATAACTTTCGGTGATCTTTGACGTTACCAGGTAATTTAGGTAAAAGGTAGTTTGTTTTTTCAAGGATTCAAATCTTTGCTCCGGCAACGAAAATTTGCTGGTATAAAACCCAGTATCTTTAAAATCACCTATAA
>JAYSYG010000666.1:0-2938 GCA_043716685.1 Sphingobacteriaceae bacterium
ACGTTGTATAACGCTGTTGCTAACGATGGCCGCATGGTAAAGCCACGTTTTGTAAAAGAGATCAGGCGGAATGGAATTGTCGTTAAGAGATTCGGAACAGAAGTACTCATAGAACAATTTGTAAAAAAAGAAACAATTCGTAAAGCTAAAAAAATGCTGGAGGGAGTTGTTGCAAATGGATCGGGGAAAACATTGAACATAACAGCTTTTAAAGTAGGTGGGAAAACCGGTACAGCACAAATTGCAATAAACGGAACTTACGGTCGTGTGGGTGAACGCAGCTACCAGGCTTCTTTCGTTGGTTATTTCCCGGCAGAAAATCCATTGTATACATGCATCGTAGTAATTAACTCACCAAGCAATGGTGTGTATTATGGTGCAGCAGTTGCTGGTCCGGTGTTTAAGGAGATTGCAGAAAAAGTGTATTCGAGCAGTTTAAATTGTATAGTTCCAATTAATGATAAAAAACAATTGCTTACAAAAATTCCGGAAGTAATTACCGCCAGATCCAATGAGTTGGCAATGGTAGCCCAGTCCTTTAAAATTCCACTTAAGAGTACTGAGTCCGACAAATTTGTACATCGTAACAAAGCAGATTCAACAAAATGGAGTTTTTCTGAAGTCAATTTGGAAACGCAATTAAAAAAGGGCATTATGCCAAATCTATCAGGACTTTCAGCTAAGGATGCTTTATTCTTGCTGGAGAACAGTGGATTCTATGTTAAGCTGCTTGGTTTTGGAAGTGTAAAAAAACAGAGCATGGAAGCAGGGCAACGATTTAGCAAAGGAAATAAAATTGTATTGACTTTGGGATAGATGTAAGAAGCAAGAGACAAGAAGCAAGACAGAAGGGAGCTGGGAGACAGGGCTAAAGGGAGTCAAGAGGCAGGACAAAAGGGAGACTGGAAGCAAGATGTAAGAAGAAAGAGTCAAGGGACAAGAACATGGGACAAGAAACAAGATTAAAGAGAAAAATTAAAAATGAAATTGTTAAGTGAAATATTATACAAAGTAAGACTGGAAGAAGTCATTGGCTCTACGCACATGGCTATTTCGTCTGTTGTATCTGATTCGCGTAAAGTAAAAAAGGGGTGTTTGTTTGTTGCTACAGCTGGTATTGCTGTTGATGGCCACCAGTTTATTCAGAAAGCTATAGAGGCAGGTGCAGTTGGAATTGTGTGTGAGACTATTCCTGAAAGCAGATCGGAGGGAATTACTTATGTTAAAGTCACAGATTCTACCTATTCGTTAGGGATTATTGCCTGTAACTTTTTTGATAATCCTTCTGAGAAATTAAAATTGGTTGGAGTGACCGGAACAAATGGTAAAACCACAACAGTAACTTTATTATTTAACCTGTTTAAATCGCTTGGCTATTCTGTCGGTTTATTATCAACGGTTCAAAATAAAATAAACAGCACAGTTATTCCTTCTACTCATACAACCCCTGATACTTTGGCCTTAAACGAGTTATTGCATACAATGGTGGAACAAAGCTGTGAGTTTGTGTTTATGGAGGTAAGCTCTCATGCAGTGGTTCAAAACCGCATTGCAGGACTTGTATTTGTTGGAGGAGTCTTTACGAATATCACGCATGATCACCTCGACTATCACAAAACATTTGATGAGTATATAAAAGCAAAAAAGGGATTTTTTGACATGCTTCCCAACATTGCTTTTGCTTTAGTAAATAAAGATGATAAGAACGGAGTGGTGATGCTGCAGAATACAAAAGCAGTGAAACACACTTATGCATTGAGGACAATAGCCGACTTTAAATGCAGGATCATTGAAAATCATCTGGCGGGATTGTTTTTGAATATTGACAACCAGGAGATCTGGGTGAAACTGATAGGAACCTTTAACGCTTACAATGTGCTGGCGGTATATGCGACTGCAATTCTTTTGAAGCAGGATAAGACAAATATTCTTACAGCGCTAAGCAATCTTAATTCTGTTGAAGGACGTTTTCAATATGTAAAATCACCGAATGGTATTATCGGGATAGTGGATTACGCACATACACCTGATGCATTAAAAAATGTATTAGAGACAATTAAAGATATACGTACGGGAAATGAGCAGGTAATTACACTTGTTGGGTGTGGCGGTGACAGGGATTCTGCCAAGCGACCGGTAATGGCGGCAATTGCCTGCGAGTACAGCAATAAGGTTATTCTTACTTCCGATAATCCAAGAAGCGAAGATCCGGAAAAAATTCTCGATCAAATGCAAAAGGGCATCAACCCGGGGGACGTAAAAAAAACATTGCGGATCACAGACAGAAAAGAAGCGATCCGCACGGCTTGTAACCTGAGCAATAAGGGTGATATTATTCTCATTGCCGGGAAAGGGCATGAGAAATACCAGGAGATAAAAGGTGTAAAGCACACTTTTGACGACCTCGAAATACTAAAAGAAATTATTAAAAACCTCGGCATATAGATGTTATATTATTTATTTAATTACCTGGATAAAGCCTTCGATTTCCCCGGAGCCGGTGTATTTAATTACATCTCGTTCCGCGCGGCCATGGCGTTAATCACATCCCTGATCATTTCCCTGGTCTTTGGTAAACGCATCATTGAATTTATCCGCCGCAAACAAATTGGTGAAACTATTCGAGAATTAGGCCTCGAAGGACAGGCACAAAAAAAAGGAACGCCGACCATGGGCGGATTGATTATTCTTGGAGCTATTATAATTCCCACTGTGTTATTTACAAAACTTCACAATATTTATGTGATTCTGATGCTGATAACAACTGTGTGGCTAGGTGCAATAGGATTTCTGGATGATTACATAAAAGTATTTAAAAAAGACAAAGAAGGATTAAAAGGAAAATTTAAAATTATAGGACAAATTGGAATTGGATTAATAGTCGGTTGTGTTCTGTATTTTCATCCAGACGTAGTTATCAAGCAGAGACTAACTTCAA
>JAYSYG010000667.1:0-2937 GCA_043716685.1 Sphingobacteriaceae bacterium
GCAACAGTTGCACGCAGAGTGTTATCCGGAAAAAAGGGTATTTAACAGTATTTATAATTACGTTAAGCAGGTAGATAAACAGCTTGTTAAAGAAATAGAATTGCAGCTGGTTCCCAAGCAAAAACTATTGCTTAAACCATAAGGTAGTTCTATATTTGTACAAATTAAGTTTTAATAATGAATAAAGTTTTAATTGGCGTTAACGCCATTTTGGTTGGGGCTGTTGCATTTTTATTTTTTAAAGTAAACTCCCTTAACAACTCGCCTAAAGAAGAAAATTCTGAAACGTCAAAAACAGATAAAAAAACGGTTGTAGTTCCTCCTGCTAAAAAACTGGAACAGATAGGTAATTCACCTACAGGAAAAATTGCGTATGTAAATATTGATAAATTGAATGAGGAAAGCCTGGAAATAAGTGATCTTGTTGCTGAGACAAAAAGGAGGAAGGGAATTATTGAATCCAGCATGGAAAACCTCAACCAACAATATACAAGAGAGGTAGAAGAATTTCAGCGGTCGCAGAAGGCGGGTATTGCTTCCGAAGCGGACATGCAGGCAAAAGCGCGGAAAATTCAACAGCTTGAGCAGGATGCACAAAACAAACAATTGCAAATGGATAACCTTTCTATGGACATGAACGACAAGAATAACAACTTTCAAAAAAATGTCCGTGAACTTCTTCTAACATGGAATGCCGGCAAATACGATTATATTCTTTCTTATAGTGAAGCTATACCAAGCATGTTATTAGGAAACACGGCTCTTGAAATTACAGACGAGGTAATTAAGGAATTAAATATAAACTATAAAGCATCAAAGACAAAAAGGTCCGGAAAGTAGTAATAAGCCGCAGTTTCAACACTTCTCTTAATAAAAATTCAGATCTCTTATTAAATACGTTTATAGATTTTACAATTTATAGACTATTTTCACCTTTTAATCTAATCTTATTTTATGAGCAAGCTCCACGAAAAAATAAAATCTGTTGCAGAATTCCACGAGACGTTTAAGATCGGGAATGCGGATAAAATCAAACTAATTGATGAAAGGGATTATACCCTGCGTTACAATCTTATTAAGGAAGAAAACGAGGAATATCTTGATGCCTGTAAGAATGGAGATATCGTTGAGATTGCAGATGCGCTGGGCGACCAGCTGTACATACTCTTCGGAACTATTTTAAAACACGGACTCGAACATAAAATTGAGGAAGTGTATGATGAGATCCACAGGAGTAATATGAGCAAGCTGGATGAAAAAGGGCTTCCTATATTCAGGGAAGACGGAAAAATTTTAAAATCCAATCTTTATTTTAGACCGGATATTAAGAAGATTTTGGATAAGTAAAGGCTTAACGTATTTTGCTAATGAAAACTTTCGACGATCTGTCTGAAAAAGCCGGAAAATAATTTCGGTTTTAGTATCAGGATAAAAGCTATTCCAAACAAAGCTCCCCAAAAATGTGATTCGTGACTTATATTATCGGTATAAGAAGTTGTTCTTTTTCTCTGGATCAGGTAGTAACTTACGCCAAGCAAAATAACTCCGGCAATCCAGCCTGTCATTGGAAAAAAGAAAAGTGAAATTTTGCCCAGGGGACTGATCATAATGTAACAAAACAAAACAGAAGAAATGGCACCACTTGCCCCAAGAGATGAGTAGGAAGGGTTGTTTTTATTCCGGGCATATTCTGTAGCCGAGGCAGCGTAAATACCGCCGGTAAATAAAAGAATATAATATAATTTGCCCATTTTCGGATCAAAGTTATAAGGATTGCCGAAGTATTGCTCTTCCAGCACGGTTCCAAAGCTATACAACGCCAGGCAATTAAAAGCCAGGTGCATAAAATCACCATGTATAAAAGCATGGGTTAAAAAGCGGTAGTGTTGTTTGTTATGATAAATCGAATATGGATGAAACAGATATTTATTCATGGCATTTTTGTCGTTAAAACAATAAACAGAAAAGACCACAATGATGGCTAAAAAGGTATAGGTTATCATTGCCTAAATATAGGGAATAGCTTGAAAATAAAAGAAAGAATTAATCGCCGCGTTTGATATCGCTTAAAAATTTATTGATCACGAAATGGCCCACGTAGATAAGGGGGATCAGGCAAACAGCCACAAGCAATTTAAACAGATAGCCCCAGGCTGCATTATGCGCGAATTCTTCCATTGTCCATTTACGTGGCAAAACAAAAGCAATGAACTGAACAACAAAGGTATCTATTAACTGACTTACTACTGTGCTGCCAGTGGCGCGGAGCCATATATGCCTGTTGCCTGTACGATTACGAAAGATCCAGAAGACATACACGTCGACTAACTGCGAAATTAAAAAGGCAATGATACTTCCAACGATGATCCATTGTCCTTGCCCGAAGACAACCTGGAAACTTTTCTCATCAACCGGACTGCCCACTATGGGTTGAATTCTGAGACTGATGGAAATTACGATAAACATATACGCAATTAAACCAACCGTAATATACGTGAGTTTCCTTACGCCTTGTTTGCCATAATGTTCGTTAATAAGGTCAGTTAAAATAAATACTACCGGCCACAGGATAATACCCACGCTCTGTTTGAACAGTCCGAAAAACTCAACCACCTTGCCGCCGATTAATTCAGCTACAATAGCATTGGTAATAAAGAAGCCTGCCAGTACTAAAAAAACGAGGTCTTTTCGTTTACTAAAATCCATAGATTGAAGGTGTTTTGATCAACTAATCTTTACAATTGTTTGAAAACAACAAAGTGTGGTATGAAATGTTTATAAGCGTTATTACTATTTACGTACGGATAAAAATATAAAAAATAAGAATGCAAATGGCAGTGCTTAAAATTATATTCAGGAAAGCATAGAGGTAAAGTGTTTGTTTGAACAAAAGAAATGTTTCGTATCCAAAGCTTGAGAAAGTACTTAGTCCGCCGC
>JAYSYG010000668.1:0-2936 GCA_043716685.1 Sphingobacteriaceae bacterium
GCGCTTTCTTCGTTGGCAGCCATGCCTGCAACCTCAATTTCGGGACAATAATTTTGCAGCAGGTACTTTAAGTTTTCCCTTGCGTGAATCTCATCATCAACTATTAAGGATCTAAGCTTCATTTATGTAAAGATGAAACTTTTTCCTCAGGAAAAAAATCGAAGGCACTTTTTATTTCATTTCCTTGTAATAGTGCAGTATGCCTCATTAGATCCGCAAAGATTGTCGTGAGAAAAGAACGCAGTGCGCGCATGTTAGGACTCTTATAAAACTGTTCTTTTTGCAAAAATTTGCTTGTATTTTAGAAAAAATCGTATATTTGCAGCCTGTTTAACGTAAATTCTTATACACAAGCAGGCTCAAATGTCCACTGGATATTTGCATTGGTTCCGTAGCTCAACTGGATAGAGCACCTCACTACGGATGAGGAGGTTTGGGGTTCGACTCCCTACGGTACCACTGAAAAAATCATAAACCCCTTACTAGCAATAGTTTGGGGTTTTTTGTTGAGGGTTTTAGCCCGCCTTTAGCCCACAAGCAGGTCTTGTCCGGTTTAAGCATGTTTTGAATTTGTTTTTTAAGTACCTTAATTCTTATTACTTTATCCATTACCATGACAAATGAATTAATACTGTTAACAGAATCTAAACTGCAATCGCTTCTTATGAAAACCAAATGCGAAAAAGAGCCTCAGAGGCAGCACAATTTTCATTAGAAAATGGAGATAGGATGCACAGCACAAATGCGCTCAAAATAATGCTGACGTTTTTTGACGAGATACATAAACAACAATCTTGAAATGTACCGTTTCAAACTCGATTGTGTTTCTATGTCTTTTAATAACTGATTCGAGATTTTCTCTGCTTGCAGGAACGGTTTGCTAAAGTAACTTTGCAGAAGGTGAAAATCCTTGAGGCACCACTAAAGTAGAAAAATCTACTTTAGTGAAATATCGGAAGGTGTTTTTTGTTTTCGACACACCAACTCGCTCAAAAGCCTACAATGCTTTTGCCATTTCCCTAAGTAAAGTGGGTGAAACGAACTATATCAAGTTACTTACAACGCAACCGTTCATAAAACTGTGACTGTAGCAAAGATCAAATATTTTTCTAACCGCTACACAAACCCATCCACTTATAAAGAAAAAACGCCAAATCATCCCAATTCTAAGTTTTTTCATTTTAACTCTGGTACTTTCGATCAGGTTCATCCAGACTATTTCATTTAAAAACCCTAATCCTATGAAAAAAATTAAGTTCATACTTGCACTGCATTGCCTGCTTGGAGCTACGCAATTACAGTCACAGGTAATCGACATCTCTACCGGAGTTAACAGCTCAGGAAATCCGATCAATTATCCAAGTCTTGATGATGACTGGTGGGTCTCCAGCCCTTGTTTGCCGGCACCCTGCAACGGTCCTTACCAACAGGCGCCTATAAGTAACCAACTTTTTACTTACCAGGCTCCGAACCCACCTTACTGGCAAGACGTGAATGTTTATTCAGGTATGGATCCAACTGTAAGATGGCTGTGTCCGCACTTGAATAGTCCTGCCAGCGGAGGAGCTTTGGCCACCGGCACTTATGGAAATTATTATTACAAAATGAATTTCAATGCAACAACCTGTTTCATCGATTCGGCAAGAGTAAGATTTACACACATTGGTGGCGACGACAGAATAGATACTGTTTTTATTAACGGCCATCCCTATCAGCAAATATACTATTCTCCTAATCCTGGAACCGGAGGAACATTCCTGGTAAATACGGCACATCTTAATCCTTCAGGATCTAACGAAATTAAGATCTGTAATCCTAATTACAACACGCACCATGGAGTAATCTGGAAAGGCACCATCAGCATCTGGGGGCCAACCCTGAACCCTTCATTTAATCTGGGTTACATAGGTGCATCATGCATTGCGACTCCTTTAGGAACCGGAAACAACACCTGGCATGTTTGGGGAAGCCCGAACGGAAACCCCGGAAGCTATGTTAATCTTGGGATTTTTAACACCCCGGGTGCGCTGACCCTGCCCGCAAGTTGGAATTGTTATTATGTAACCCATTCTATCAGCAGTGGAAATTGCAGTGCCGTGTGTGCAGCGCAAAGTATCTGCAACAGCAGGTGTCTTGATCCTAACGGAGGAGGTGATCCGAATTTACCACCAGGACAAAAAACGGCAGGTATAGCCACAGCCACGATTGCCCAGGAATACGCTACGGTAACAATCTTTCCAAATCCGGCGAAGGATCAGGTTACTTTTAATGTTGCAACATTGGCAGATTCAGAATTTAATATCACAATTACTGATATTACCGGAAGAACAATTAAGACTTTTGAAAATGTAAAAACCAAAGATAAAAAATCAACTATAAATTGGGATACTCCATCTCTTTCTAACGGAACCTACCTTGTGAAAATTCAAACCACAAACAACCAGGTTATCACTAAAAAACTCCTTATAGAGTAGGTCTTGGTAAAAATACCATAAATCCCCTTTCCAAAATCCGGAAAGGGGATTTTTGCTTTAGAACGATGTATTCTCTTTCCAAAACTTTCTCCAGCCCTTCTTAAAGGTTAGTAAACTAAAACTGAATAAATCCGTGTATATTGATCCTGTAGCGTTGTTCCTGGCTCTGCCCCTCAATGGCGCTTAAAAAATAAAACCCCAAATGTTATATCCAGGTTCATTTTAGCGAATTAGAAGCCTCGTTTCAAAACCTTGACAGTTCGGTGTCCGAATAGTATTCCATACCCCTTTATTCGGATTCATTGCTTCAGACAGATTTTCTTTTATTATATTAGTTTTACAACTAATATTGACTCCAGGAATGAATAATACCATTAGCTTATATAAAATAGTCTAAAAATTGCACTCCAAATACTTAAATGAACAAAGACTTTTTATTGTTTTAATGCTAATTGTTTTTCG
>JAYSYG010000669.1:0-2931 GCA_043716685.1 Sphingobacteriaceae bacterium
GAATGCACGGTCAGGCATGGCTTTCATCATAATATTCAACGAGCAGCCAGAAGGCATGGCCGGAGTAATACCGACAATGTTTAAATTTTTTTCAGCGAGTTCAACAATGGTATGGCCAAAAACATCCTGATACTTAGGCGGCTGCGGCGTTTTAGGAATAACCTTAATGATCTCGCCGGTATCTTTATTGAACAATCCCGGGGAATGCCACACGGTTTCATTTCCTTCTTCACTGAATTTATAACCCTTACCTTTTTTAGTAAGAACATGCAATATTTTCGGCCCTGGTATGTCTTTCAGGTCCGCAAGAACCTTGGTAAGCCTAACTACATCGTGGCCGTCAACCGGACCGAAATAGCGGAACTTTAAAGACTCGAATAAATTACTTTGTTTTAGTAAACTGGTTTTTACAGCATTCTCAATTTTACTTGCAATTTCCTGCGCATTAGGACCAAATTTACTGATCTTGCCAAGCAGCTCCCACACCTTGTCCTTAGCCTTATTATATGTATGAGATGTAGTAATGTCGGTTAAATATTCTTTAAGGGCGCCCACATTGGGGTCAATGCTCATACAGTTGTCATTGAGTACAACCAGGAGATTTGCATTCTCCACACCTGCGTGGTTAAGCCCTTCAAAAGCAAGACCCGCGGTCATGGCACCATCGCCGATCACAGCAATGTGTTGTTTGTCTTTTAAGTTTTTGTATTTGCTGGCAACGGCCATTCCCAGGGCAGCGCTGATAGAAGTAGAAGAGTGACCAACGCCAAAGGTGTCGTATTCACTTTCACTTCTTTTCGGAAAACCACTAATACCCTTGTAAACACGGTTAGTATGAAAAACATCACGTCTTCCGGTAAGAATCTTATGCCCGTATGCCTGGTGGCCAACGTCCCAGACAAGCTGGTCGTATGGTGTATTAAAAATATAATGAAGCGCCACTGTAAGTTCCACAACCCCGAGAGAAGCACCAAAATGTCCACCTTTTACAGAAACAAGATCAATAATATATTGCCGTAATTCTGAACTGAGTTGTTCCAGTTGGTTTTCATTTAGTTTTTTTAAATCGGCAGGAGAATTTATTTTTGATAATAAATCTCCTGGAATAAAACCTGAACCCTTTACAATTTCCATTGATACAAAGATAAAATTATTTAACTCACTAATTGGGTATATTATTACCCGCTACAGTAGAGTTTTTCAACGGTTTAGTATTAATTAACGCTTCGCACATTTTGTGTGAAGATCGTTAAACAAACTGCCGGCAAGTACTGTTGGGAAGTACTTTAGTTTTATAAAAAAGAGTTCAGCATTTATAAAATCACGGAACGTTTAAGGCTTCTTTAGCAGGTACCCTTTTTCAAGAATGATCGTTTCTTTTTCACTTATTCCCAGTTCAATACTTTCAGAAATTTCAGCAAATCCTTTTTTCTTAATAAGCAAAGAATATTTCCCACCATGCATGGTAAAAAAGTATTCTCCGTTTTCGTTCGTGTTTGTAGCAGCCACCTGGTTGTTCTGGTCATCTTTTAAAATGATCTCTACATCCTGAATCCCGTAACCTTCAAACCCTTCACGGATCGTTCCTTTTAAAATACTAAGGCCATTGCTGGTTTTCTTTTTTCCATCCGGCTCTAAAATAGCGTAGTCTTTCAGGTCAATCTTATAAATATCTGTCTCCCCGAATCCTCCTTTACGGCTACTTGATATGTAGGCAAAGCGGGCGTCGGCACTTATTGTCAACTGGCCTTCGTTGTTATTACTGTTTATTGGGTAACCCACGTTTACGGGTGTACTCCATTTTCCTTTTTCGTAAACTGTTTTTAAAACGTCGTAGCCGCCCATGCTTTTCGGACCATTACTGCAAAAGAAAAGAGTCTTTCCATCTGGCGCCAGAAACATTCCTGCTTCATCATAAACCGTATTTATCTCCGGCCCAAGATTTACTGGTTTACCCCATTCTGTTTTATTTATTTTTTCCACCATCCATATATCACCTTGCCCATAACTCCCTTTACGCTCGCTGCTAAAAAAATAACGTTTTCCGTCGGGAGATACACAGGCCCCACCTTCCCAGTAACTTGAGTTGATTGGCTTGCCCAGACTTTCAGGAACTCTCCATTTACCGTTCGATTGTTTGCTTACAAAAACATCACCTCCCCGTTTAGCAGGATCTGTAGCATCGTTATAGTAAATAAAAAGCTGTTTTCCATCCGGCGAAATGCTGGTAACTGCATCATGCGCTTTAATATTAACCGGTGTGCCAAAGGGTGCTGCTTTTGTGAAATCACTTTTAATAGAATCAAACAAAGAAATATAAATCGTCTCAAAATATTTTCCATCTCCCTCTATGTCAGCCGCGTCATTTGTCGTCTCGGAACGTCGTGTTGTAAATACAATTTTTCTTCCGTCTGCGGTAACGCAGGGGTTTTTATCGTCATACTTGCTATTAATACCTGCACCGAGATTGGTAATAACAACCGGAACAGGATTTGCCGTCATGGCTTTTGCATTTTCACACTGGCTTAAATACATGTCAGCATCCTCCTTCGACTCCTTGTCTTCAACCGGCGAGGCCTTGTACAGTTTGTATTCCTGGATGGCAAGCTCTGGATTTTCCTCCGCCTGATAAACTCTTCCCAAAACGAAATGTGTTTCAGGTTTTACACCTGTATTAATTTCCAGGGCTTTTAATAAACTTACTTTTGCATTTTGCACCTGGTTCATCTTAAAATAACAAAGGCCGATATAGTACTTGATAGAAGCGTTTTTAGGATTGTCTTTTTCGACTTCCCGGAACGAATTTAATGCAGCTACATATTCACCTGCCAGTACTTTTTGTTTGGCTGAGAAAACCTTAGCTGCGTCTCCGGCATTAGAAAATACATTGCCTTTTTTATCTTTTTGTCCGAAACCAAAAACGGAAAAGAA
>JAYSYG010000670.1:0-2926 GCA_043716685.1 Sphingobacteriaceae bacterium
CCCGTAAAATTCTTCTCTCTTTAAAATATCTTCGGCAGAAATGGAAGAGTTTTGGAACTCAAACACGATGCCGTTCTTATTTATTACATCAGCAATGTGATAGTCCTTTTCTTTTATTAGCCTTATTTCTGAGCAATCTGCTCCAAACAGGTTTTTCCAATCCCGGTGCCATGGTGTCTCGCCCTCAAACCAGGGATCGCAATTTTCTTTACTCAAGTGCGCCCAATGCCATATATTTTTTGACCCACATTTGGCAAGTACCTCAGCACTGCAATGAACGCAGGTACCTTTTAATTTAGGTTGTGCAGATGACTTAAGACCCTTGTATAGTGCATACTCCATACGACGTACAAAGGTATGTTTTAACTGGCAGATAATTCTCAGTAATTTAGCAATAAACACTAAAACCCGCATAGCGGATTCGTGTCTCAAAATAATGAGTTAACCCCGAAGCAGGGCTTAGAGGAATTCTTTTGATTAAATTAATAGAAAAGTACTCTTGAGAAAAATTTTAAAAACTATTTTGCCAGACTGTCTTTTTCTTCGGTAATCTTGATCCGAAGCTGATGTTCGTTGAATGTGGTTACATTCCCCTTTGAAGAGCCTGGCTCCTGACTAACTGATTCTTCCTCTGTTACAATTGGGATTGTGTTATTCTTTTGGTTAGTAATTATTTCTTTGTCCTGTGAAAGCTTGATAAACGTTTCCCCCATGAACTTAGATTCAACAGCAGGTACACTAGCGGGCTTAACCGTTCGCTCGTAAACCGTTTGTGTGGTATATGATTTTTTCTTAGTTGCATAATATGCGGCTCCGCCAATGATCATCGCAGAAGCTGCGCAAATGGAGATTTTAGCGCCCACAGAATAAGTCGAGTTCAGCAGAAATCTTCTGGCGTTGGTTATGGTCTTTGTGGTTGAAGCGATATTGGTGCTAAGTTTGGTTTTTAGGTTTACTAAAAAAACCAGTGTCAGGTTTTTGTTTTTTTGCTGAAGTTCGGATCTTAATATTTCCAGATTACCAGCATTCAGAGTTTCATCCAGGGGTCGTTGCAAAAAACCCGATACTCTCAACTCCTCAAAGATCAGTCTGTCGGCATGATTCACAGAAGTTATTAAAAGAAAAATCCGGATCTCACTCAGGCTGTAATAGTTTCTTACTATACGAAGAAAATCAATTCCTATCATATCCGGGAGATCATTGTTCAGTAAAATAATGTCAGGTCTGATTTTCCCCTCGTTGGGGAAATTTTCACCAGGATTTGTCGAACTTCCCATTAAAACATTAATTGCTTCGTTGCCGTTTTTTGCAATAAAAATAGCGTGGGTTAAAATCATTTTATTAAGAATTTTTTGGATCTGATCTATTTCTTCGGGATTATCGTGTATCAGAAGTATCTTCTTATTCATAATGCGTTGTAATAATTTTCCTTACTTCCATTTTTATACCAAGCACTCCTTTTGTCAGTTGGGGAGTCTTTTTCTTAGCAACAGTAAAACAAACTTTTTTTAGGAAATTTAATGCGCAAAAATATGTACTTAATTGAAACTACTCAAAAAGATAATGTTAAAAATCACAACGCTGATCTGCTAAATTAAGGCTAATTTTGCCGGATGGATTCCAAAATGCATAAATCAGGTTTTGTAAATATTATTGGCTGTCCCAACGTGGGAAAGTCTACACTCATGAATGCCCTTGTAGGAGAACGTTTGAGTATTATCACTTCGAAGGCACAAACTACTCGGCACCGCATTATGGGGATTGTAAGCGGAGACGATTACCAGATTGTTTTCAGCGATACACCTGGTATTATCAAACCTTTGTACAAACTCCAAGAGAAAATGATGCAGTTTGTGATCACCGCGCTGCAGGATGCTGACCTCTTCCTTTACATCACCGATGTGTTTGAGGACATACAACTGGAAGAAAACTACCTGGCAAAACTTCAGAAAACACAAACACCTATTCTATTACTTATTAATAAAATTGATATTGCTACACAAAAGCAATTGGAAGAATCAATTGTAAAATGGAGAGAGAGATTGCCATTGGCGGAGATCATGGCCATTTCGGCACTCGAAAAATTTAATATTGACAAGATCATGGGGCGTATTATTGAATTGCTTCCCGCTGGTGAGGCCTTTTACAACAAAGAAGAATTTACGGATAAATCAGAACGTTTTTTTGTAAGTGAGATCGTGAGGGAGAAAATTTTACTGAATTACAAAAAAGAAATTCCTTACAGTGTGGAAGTGATTGTTAACTCCTTTAAAGAAGAAGAAAAGATCATCAAGGTCCAGGTGGACATTCTTGTTGAACGCGACAGTCAGAAAGGAATCATTATCGGTGACAAAGGCTCTGCGCTAAAACGCGTGGGTACTGCGGCCCGAAAAGATATGGAGATCTTCTTCAAAAAACAGGTTTTTCTTGAACTCTTTGTCAAAGTAGATAAGGATTGGAGAAGTAATGATATACGGTTGAAGAATTTCGGGTATTAATCTTTGACAAATTGAAGAACTGAAACCAGTCATTGAGTGTGTTAGATACCGGTGGTTGAGGATGTAATAACCCGGTGGTTGACCCGGTATCTATCGGGTTGTCGAAACCCACCCAACCGAAGAACTATTCCCCCTTTTCAATCAAACTTCAGCGTTTTTATTGGCGTAAGTTTCGTAATGATCAGTGTTGGCAAAAACAACATAAGCGCACAGGTTATAAAAGTCCCGACATTTAATAGCAAAAAGTAATACCAGTTTATTTCTATAGCCACGTAATCTACATAGTAGGTTTCGCTGTCCAATTTTGCGATCTTAAAATAGTATTGCAGGAAACATAGTCCTATGCCAATAATATTTCCCCAAAGCATCCCTTTCCCCATTAGTTTTAAGCTGATGTGTAAAAAGATGAGGCGCACATTCGCATTGTT
>JAYSYG010000068.1:0-2398 GCA_043716685.1 Sphingobacteriaceae bacterium
AAAAGGTTTAATACAGATTAAACAAACGTATTTCATTCTTAGTTTTGCGCTGGTTCTGAAAAGTTGAGGTGAATATAATCTTAAATCATCATCTGGTGATTTTGAAAGTAACGCGAAAACAATACGGAGATTTAGAAAAAGGAAAGCCCCGTTAGCGGGTAGCTGAACGGGGCTTCAATCTTCCTTTTACCCAAAAAAAAGGAAAACTTTGAACTGTAAAATTAAATAATTCTTATTCAAAAAGCAAATTTTAAATAATATTTTTTGAAAATAAATACAGTTTTTAGGATTTTTTTTGTTTCTTCTGAAAAGGCTTTGAAGAATATTGCTCTGTAATTAATTAGTCGAAATCCTGGAACTCTTTATTAACATGACTTTCGAGGGTGATTACCTTCGTTTTACCCTGATTTAGAAAGTGGCGGATGAGGTTGTCCGCATCAGGGTAATAGGTTGCAGACTTTATAAATCCTTTAAATTCTTCGGGACTGGAGATCTGTTCAAAACTGTCATAATAACCAAAACCCTTATAATGCGCATTTTCGACCAATACCACTGAGTATTCACTGCTGTTTCTTCCCTTATCCACGATCACAAAATTCTTTAGCCGGAAAAGGTGTTCATTAAGAATAGCTTGCGCCCTGCTATTATATATTTTCAGATCCTCCAGGCCGACACAGATCCCGTTGCAGGTTTTAATCTGATGGTTAAAGCAGATGGCATCTTCGCCGGTTAAGCCACAATATGTCAGGCAAAGCTCATGTGTCTCGATCCAGCGGTCCAGTTTTTCCCGGGCGCTGAAATACGTATTGAAAGAGAGCAGGGCATTTTCGCTTTCATCAAACGGCACGATGTTAAAATTAAGGATGCCTTTTTTGTCAGTGAAGTAATCAATGCAATGGGTAAATTCTTCCGATTTGCGCATACGGTTGTACGTCGGCTTGTATTTTTTTATCTCTTCCGATTCCAGCAGCAGGGCGATCAACTCACTGCCGGTGATCACAAAATCAACATTATACAGGTCGTTGAGCATTTTTTTACTTTTACGGATGTCGCTGTTAAAGTGAGCCTGGGCGCGGCTGTAGATATTTGTGCTTTTACCAATGTAAATGATCTCACCAGCTTTGTTCAGGAAATAATAAACACCGCACTCCTCCGGTAGTTTGTTAAGAATGTATTGTTTTATTTTGTCTATCCGCCGGATCATGATCTCTTCCACACCCATATTTTTATACTGGGGGTGCTGACCTTTTAGCTGAATAAGCAAATCAAATAAAATAGCCGTGGCTTCCGCATCTCCTTGCGCACGGTGGCGGCCAAAGATCTCTATGCCAAGGGAAGCACAAAGATGACCCAGGCTGTAGGAGATTCGCCCCGGGATCAGCTTGCGGCTCAACCGGACAGTGCATAAGGTCTCGCGTTTGTACTTATAACCAAGAGAATTAAATTCCTCTTTAATAAATCCATAGTCAAATCCTACATTATGTGCTACAAAAATGCAGTCTTCAGTCATTTCAAGGATCTTTGGCGCAATTTCATGAAAACGCGGCGCATCTGCTACCATTTCGTTGGTAATGCCTGTTAAGCTTGTAAAGTAGGTGCTAATAGTACATTCAGGATTCACCAGGGTTGTGAACCTTTCAATCACACTGAGTCCATCGTGTTTCAAAATACAGATCTCTGTTATCCTTCCTTTACGAAACTCAAACTTACCCCCGCAGGTCTCTATGTCAATAATAGCAAACATCTTAAGCTGTTTCAAAAGTAGAGTATAAAATCAAGACTTAAAAAAAATGCTATAATTGGTAGCAATTTGGGATTATAAGTTTTGGAAGATCTGACGTGAAAAAGTCGCGGAGACCTTACAAAGTCAGTGCAAAGCATCAATTACTTTGTAAGGTGGTCACTCAGGTTTCTACTGGCACAGAATTTGAGACTTCTATAAAAAAGAATGCCATGAAAATACTTTACTTAAGCGTGTTATTTATATTTCTGCTGATCTCCCTTTCCGCTCAAATTCCTGCTAATTCAGGAGGTCCCGTAGCAGATATGCCACCTTCTTTTATAGAAGAAAATTTCAAAAAAGAATATCCCGGTATTACACCCACTTGGCATGTGGACGAGACATTGTTTATTGCTGATTTTACAGATCCGAACATATTTAAAGGCGTGAGCATCGTTTATGACAGGAAGGGAAATGTGGTGCGTCGTGAAAATGAGATGGAAAACTCTACTTACCCTCAGGCGATAAACGAATATTTTGTGAAAAACTATCCAGGGGAAAAATTCAAAACCTGGAAGTGCCAGGACGATAAAGGGATGCAGGGCTATTGTATAAAACGGCCATCGGGTGCTGTGCGCTTTAATAAAGAGGGGAAGTATATTGAACCCGAAAAAAAAA
>JAYSYG010000671.1:0-2922 GCA_043716685.1 Sphingobacteriaceae bacterium
CCTTCACGCGATCTCAAAGATAAATTGCAGATCAAAGTGTATTCCGGGCGCCAGGGCTTAAGTCAGTATGTATTTTCCACGTCACAGGATAAGGAAGGCAATCTCTGGTTCCTTACTGATGTGGGTATAAAAATAATGGACCGCAGTACCCGGCAGTTTGATTTCTTCAGGCCCGAAAATATGCCTGTGGGCCAGATCTCTGCTTTAACACTCGATCATAACAATAATTTTTTAATGGGTACCACTGCCGGTAGTGTTTCACGCTACGATCTGAATAATAAAAAATTTGAAACGCTGATCACCCCGGAATCAACAGCCAATGCACTCATAGGTGGCGGACCAAATTACATCTATTCCATTCTTGAAGATAAAAAAGGAAATGTTTGGGCTACTGTAGCAAATCACGGCGTTTACAGGTATAACAAAACTACAGGCCAGATTACCGGTTTTAATACAACGAATGGCTTAGCCACCAATAAAATTAAAAGTATTTTTGAAGACAAAGAAGGAAATCTTCTTTTAGGGACTTCAGGTGAAGGACTGGAAGTATTCTCAGGTGAAAAATTTGTTTCTTTTTCAAAGAGGAACGGATTGAGGGATAACCAGGTTTGGGCCATCAGCAAGGACAGGAACGGGAACTACTGGTTTGGCACAAACGAAGGTCTGACCATTTACAGTCCCAAAGAAAACCCTGAGAAAGCGTATAAGAATATTACAATTGCCGAGGGTTTGCCGAATAACAATATCCGAAGCATCTTAACTGACCGCAATGGCAATTTGTGGATTGGTATGTGGGGCGGTAAAGTAATTAAATACGATGCGTCGCAATCGCGTTTCGTTCAGATCCCGGCATTAAACGACATTGTAAATAATCTGGTGAGCAGTCTTTTAATTGATAAAAAAAACAGGCTGTGGATAGGAACTTACGAGGGTATTATAGTGTATGACCTTAATTCAGGGGCTATTAAAACAATACGCACCATTGATGGATTAAGTGATAACGATGTTTCTGCTTTGTTTGAAGACAGTAATGGAAATATCTGGATAGGAACAAAACAAAAAGGGATTACAGTTTATGATGGTAAAACCTTTAAAAAATACAACCGCGAAAACGGACTAAACAACACCAGCATTTCTTCTATAACCGAAGATGCAAAACAACAGATCTGGATAGGTACAGAAGGAGGCGGGGCTTTTGTATACAATGGAAAATCGTTTTCCAACTATAAAGTAAAGGATGGTCTTGTTTCTGATTTTGTTACACTTATTACCGCTGATAATAACAGGAACATCTGGCTGGGAACAAACAAAGGATTGAACCGTTTTAATAGTGACAAAGCTGTTTTTTCTTCCTTCCTTAAAGGAGATGGCTTCACCGGTGTAGAAACCAAAGCGCGCGCTGTTTACACGGATGAAGAAAACAACATCTGGTTTGGAACGGTAAACGGTGCTTTCAAATACACACCAAAACTTGACGGTATTGCATCTGCACAACCATTAACGAAATTATTGTCGTTTAAAGTCAATTTAAAAGATTACTCACTCGCAGATAAAATAGATCTATCCTACAAAGAGAACTCCCTGAGCTTTGATTTTATTGGCATTTCCCTTTCCAATCCTGAGGGAGTGATCTATAAAATAAAACTGGATGGGTATGATGAAGACTGGAAGATCATGACACAGACTTCTGAAATATATTCTAACCTCCCTCATAATAAATACGTGTTTCAATTGATCGCCTGTAATAATGCCGGGGTGTGCAGCGATCCTGTCCGTGTGAAAATTACTATCAGCCCGCCTTATTGGAAGACCTGGTGGTTTTACCTCATCGTTTTTACAGGTATTGTAAGTGGTTTGTTTGCCTACATTAAGATCAGGGAACGTAAATTACGCGAAGAAAAGAAAATACTGGAAGACAAGGTGAATGAGCGTACCGCCGAAGTTGTAGAAAAAAACAAGGAGCTGGATGAAATAAACAAAGACATAACGGCGAGTATCCGCTATGCCAAAAGGATTCAGGATGCTATTTTACCGCCGGATGATTTTGTAAAAAAACATTTGCCAAACACTTTTGTTCTTTTTAAACCAAAAGATATTGTAAGTGGTGATTTTTACTGGATGGAAGATAAAAAAGACACGGTGATCTTTGCGGCGGTGGACTGCACGGGGCATGGGGTTCCGGGAGCTTTTATGTCGATTGTGGGGCACAATTTATTAGACCGCGTTGTAGGAGAACAAAAAATAACGCAACCTGCAAAAATACTTGATGAACTGAATAAAAGCATCAGTGATACTTTACGGCAAACAGACCTGGAAGATAATACAGTAAGAGATGGCATGGATATTGCACTCTGTGCCTTCGATAAGAAAAAAGGTGTGCTGGAATTTGCAGGTGCCTATAACCCACTCTGGTTAATTCGAAACAAAGAATTGATAGAAATAAAAGCCAATAAATTCCCGATAGGAAATTCCCGATCTGGCGAGAATAACAAGTTTACCAATCACGAGATCGCGCTGCAAAAAGGCGATACCATTTATATATTTTCTGATGGTTACTCCGACCAGTTTGGAGGACCCGCAGGCAAAAAATTTAAATCAAGCGCCTTAAAACAATTGCTTATTAATTCGCAGCATTTGAGTATGCCAGAACAACGTGAGCTTCTAAATACTTCTATTGAAGAATGGCGCGGGCAGCATGAGCAGGTGGATGATATTTTAGTTATTGGAACGCGGTATAATTAGTTGCTTTGTAATTGCTATTCTCTAATCGTAAACTGTGAATTGTATATTTTACCAATATCAAAATGCTATGAACGCTTTTCTCGATCAAGATATTTGTTTGCGATAAATAAGTTCCGTTTTTCCTTCAGTTATTCTTTCTTCCCAATAATGTAATCCTATTTTTTCGAGAACCCGGATAGA
>JAYSYG010000672.1:0-2921 GCA_043716685.1 Sphingobacteriaceae bacterium
ACGAAATTTTGAGTAAAATCTTTTTGAACTAAATCACTTGCAAAATCTTTATACGGTCCACCAAAAGTTTTAGTAAAAACAGTATCAGCATTTAAGTCCAGTTTTAAAAAATATCCATCTCCGTTTATTTCTCCTTTACTTTCAGTATATCCAACTGTAGCAAGATAACTGTCATTTGTTCTTATAATAGAGCGAAGTTCATCATTTTCTGCCCCTCCAATAAACTTTTGCAGTAGTAGATTACCCGAAATATCATACTTGAGAATAAATCCATCCTTTTTACCATTTCCAAAACTAGCTGTGTTTCCGACAACAAAAATATTTCCATCTACCGCTTTTACTAGGTCGCTGGCAAAATCCCAATCCAAACCTCCAAAGGTTCTTTCCCAAAGCATGTTTCCTAATTTATCAGTTCTTAAAATATACGCATCATAACCACCTGCGCCGAAAGAATTTGTAAACCCCGCTATTACATAACCAGAATCCGGCAATAGTATTACCGATTTCCCTACCTCGTTACCCACTCCCCCATAAAATTTTTGCCACATGGGAAAACCCATGGTGTCGAGCTTTACGAGATAAACATCTGTATTTCCGTGACTCCCATAACTAGAACTACTTCCTACAATAATGTACTGACCATCTAAAGTTGGTTTTGCTGAATAACCAATATCATCACCTTCGCCTCCAATTTTAGTATAAAAACTCCTTGGAGCTTGCGCAGTAATTCCAAAAGAAATTACCAAAGCAAATATGACAAAAATATTTCTCATCTTAATTTCTTAGCTAAACTTATAAATACTCCCTGGCCAAACGCGGTTTTGGGAGCGAAATAGCCCTGCAGGCTGTTGCTTCCTACTTTTACAAACCAGCCTTTGCTGTTCCAGGCAACGGAGGCGCCTATATTTACACGCACATAGCCGCCATAACCCACATGCAGGCAAAAGCTTATATTTTTATGATTGATCTCAGGTTCTAAAAAAACATAAGGTTTATAGTTCGCGTTAAAAATATACCGGAAACCTGTACCCAGGCAAAAACTTCTGCCGAAATAAATTTTATTAATGAGTACAAGGTTGGTGGGAATGTTTACGTTAAAGTCTTCTGTGCGTGCATTGGTAAGGTCGCGTAACAAACTATCGCTGTTAATGCGGCTAATGGTGGAGTCTTTCAGATCGCTGATATTGCGGATGTTATAACCGGTATAACGCAAGGAAGAATCGCTGTTGTACTGCACACTGTTTTTCCACCAGTGTATAAACCAGATATTGTTTGCATTTACTGTAAGCAGGCATTTCCTTCCGCCCCTGCTTTTGTAGGTTGTTTCAAAAAATATGTCGGCGCTGGCGCCTATGCCGTTAAATCCACCGAGGCGCTTGTTATTTGTATCACTCAGCGCCATGTTGAAGTTGGAGTTAAAAACCAATTCGCTTCCGTCGGGCGATGTATAAAGTCCGGAGTTATTATTTGTCTTAACGTAAAACAGCTGTTCTCCGTTAATAAAAGAAACGGACACGCCTATTTTACCAGCAGAATCTACATGGTGCATAATGGCTCCAAACTTTATTTCCTGGAACCGCAGGGCATTTAAGCTACAATTGCTCAGGTCGGCTGTTTTACCTTTGTACATCTGGTTGCCGTAAAACATGAGGTTAAAAAAATCTCTGGAATACGTTGCATTTAAAACTTCCTGTTCTTTGACCCCGATTAAAAAATCGAATTTTTTTGTTCCTTTCACAAAAGCGTTTACGCCATAATTTAAAAGCAGTCCGAAATTATTCTTAGCTCTGAGATGTGTTGAAGATTGTGCCTTGAGATCGTTGTCAATGTATCCGCCCCATACGAGTTTGTTCACGAGGCCGCTGCTCATGCCATTGCTGCCTGCTTCAAAATCGAGGTTTGCAGAAACGCTTCGTCCGGTTTTACTATAGTTGAGAAAGTCGGCGTTGTACTGGGCTGACAATGTTGTAACACAAAAGAAGAGAAACAGGATTGAAGGGAACCAGGAGGCAAGACTGAACGAAGTGAAGCAGGAGGCAGGACTGAACGAAGCGAAGCAGGAGACAGGACTGGAGGGAGTCAAGACGGATCTGTCCTTTTTCTCCTTAGTCTTGGTTCCTTTCCGTCTTAGTTCCCTTCGGTCGCTCCAGCGCTGTTTCGCTATCCTATTTTCCATTAATTATCGTTTCTCTACACTTTTTTGTTTCAATCCATTTAGTCCTGGTTCATTTCAATCCCTACAATCCCGGCTCTCTTAAATCCCTCCAGTCCTGTATCCCTTAAGTCCCTCATGTCTCCCTTTGATCTCTTTTATTTTCCATTAATTATCGTTTCTCTAAAATTAAAAATCTTTCTTTGCAGCTCTTCTACTTTCTTCAGCAAAATTTCTAATTCTTGTTTCTTTCCATACTTCCTTCTTTCACAAATTAGCAGCTGCGTTTCTGCCTCGTAACTCGAAGTTAAAGTTGTGGTAAGGAATTCAGCAAAATGAATATTGGTTCTTTTACCCGAGCCTTCTGCAATATTTGACGGAATAGAAACCCCACACTTCTCTAACTGACTGATCAAATTATATTTTTCTTTAACAGGTAAGGATTCTGTGTAATTATAAACATAATCACAAAAATTCATAGCATCCTGCCAGATAATAAGTTTTTTAAAATTGTGCTTTACCATTTTCTGTTTCAATCTATTTAAAATATTGATTTCTTTTACGTAATCACGTAGTCCTCCAGTCTTGCCTCCCTTAAGTCCCTCCAGTCATACCTCCCTTAAGTCCCTCCAGTCCTGCCTCCCTTAAGTCCTGCCTCCCTCTAAAGCTCTACATTGTAATTCAAATTTGCTATCACATTAATTTTCACTTCGTAATTCTCAAGTATTTTAATATAAGGTGGATTCGGAGGCATAATAAATTTCGAAAC
>JAYSYG010000673.1:0-2919 GCA_043716685.1 Sphingobacteriaceae bacterium
GTATTCGAAAAGGAAACCTGGTAATCATTGATCTGGATCTTCAGGCTGTTTGTGCAATTGGAACAATCTGCTTTTTTGAGATCAGCAATGAAACCATACACAAAGCTCGAATCAAGTTTATAGGAAGAGTACATGTAATACCCATCAATACCGGCTTGCAGAACAACGGGTTTATTATCGATCAGTAGCCTCGAATAGTAGACCGCAGAGTTCTCTACTATCAGTTCTTTCGGATACTCCTTTTTATGACAGGAAAAGACCACGCCAAGAAAAATCAGTACCACAAAATATTTAAGTGCCTTCATTTTTATTTTTTTAGAAAATTATATACTAACGTAAGCTTTACACCCGTATTTCTTTCAAACACATTTGATTTAAAAAGTGTATTATCTTTTATATCGGTAAAACCATAGAACATTTCAACATTAAGCGCAAGATTCGGATAAAGTCTTCTTTTATAAAAAGCAGAAATCTGTGTATCGTATTTTTTAAACCCTTCTGTGTATCCAGTTGTTTTGCTCAATACCTGGTTAGACTTAGCGTTGAGTTTTTCAGTATAGGTTTCTACATCACTTTCCACATTCAATAAATAGGCAATATTACAACCTATCCCAACACTGTTCATTACATTAAGGCTGTAGTTAAATCTCAGAGGCACAATCAGGTAGTGAAGCTTAACTGGTGTAAATACAGTAACGTTATTTTCTTCACCAAATGCAAAGCGTGATACTCTTGAAGTGTAAGTACTGTAATTGAGCTTGCTTACCGAAGTATATTGAATACCAAACGTTAATGACATTTTTGGTTTAAAATTGTTGAAATAGTTAACTCCTATAACCGGGTTAAAACCTGAGGCATCCCGTGTACCAGGGTTTTGCCAGCCGTACATGTAATTTGCACCGGCTTCAACTGAAAATAAAACAGGATAATCTTTAGGCTTGCCAAGTTCTCCCTGGTCATTGTCAGCGGGCAACTCATCCAGATCAACTGGTTTCAGTGAATCGGTCATAACAATTGGTGCGGACACTTCTTTAGTAGCATCATTTGTTATATTGATTTTAGTCGGAGCATACGATTCGTCTATTGCTGTAGTGTGTTGCTCTGAAGAATTATTGGTTGTGTTAGCTGGAGGATCAACAATTTCGGCCAAATCTACAGTTGGTTCATTTACTTTTACCGGAGTTAGGGGTTCAGAGATCACTTTTGAAGTAGGCTCTGCAACACTAGTAGGGGTAATTTCTTTTTGAAAATTTGATACTACGTTATCCGTTTTATCAGCGGTCTGATCAGAATTTATTTTTGTCGGCGAAGAACTTACGGCCGTTGGTATTTCCGGATTTTTTTCCGGAGATGTGATTTCAGGTCCTTTAGCAGTAAAGTTATTTTTAGTTTTTGAAGGTTTCACTGGTGCCGCACTTATATCTATCACAGCATCTTTCATAACAACCGGAGGTGTATTCGGAATTGTTTTTGCAGGCAAAGCACGAGAAGAAACGAGGTCTTTTGGAAACGGTGAAGTTGATGCAATTTCACTGGCACGAGCCACAGATTCTGGTTTTTCTGCCTTTAGGAGTGTATGCATTTTTTCAGGGGTTATAACCTGTCGAGTTTCTTTGTTGGAATTAACGGCTAATTTTTTAGTTGGTGCAGAAAAAATGTCAGACATGAAATAGGTTCCGGTAACAAGCGTTCCAAGCAATAAAATGCCACCCAGGATGAACGGTGCAATCCTTCTCGGTTTTTTAGCTGCATCAATAATTTCGCGCGCTTTTTCCCAGTTGCCTTCGTCAAAAGGAAAAGCTTTCGAGTTAACTAACTCCTCAAGGGACTTTTTAAATCTTTCTTCACTATTCATGGATCGTGAGTTTTACTGGTAAATCAAATTTGGCTAACAGTTCTTTCAGCTTTTCGCGTGCCGAGTTCAGGTGCCATTTGGAGGTTCCTTCGCTGATATTTAATAAATCTGAAATCTCTTTGTGCTTATACCCGTCGATATAGTAAAGATTAAATACCTGTTGGCTGGCCGGTGGTAATTTTGCAATGAAGGCATAGATCTGGTCTACGTTAATTTTTGTAATTGCCTGGTTAATTTCAGAGTAAGTGTCAGATTCGTGATATCCCTCAATATACTCAATGTTACCAGTGTGGATTTTTTCCTTTTTATATTCGTTTATCAGGGTATTGATCATCACTTTTCGTATCCAGGGCTTAAAGGGTATTTCAGAATTATATTTTGTCAAATTGGTTAAAATTTTAAGAAAGCCTATGTTCAGCACCTCTTTTGCCCGATCAGGATTTCTTGTATACCTCACACAGATACTAATCAGGTAGCTATAGGTAGCTTTATAAAGGTCATATTCAGCTTTACGCTCACCTTTAATACAAGCTTCTATCAGTTTTTGCTGAATATCCATTAAATAGCTAGGTCTATAACACCAATACACGCACAGCGCGGGAATGGTTGGGTTTAAGGTTAAAATATAAGCTAACAGCGGTTATGCTATTTCCTATCCCAAATATAGTAAAATAACTGAGTTTTAAAAATTAGACCTGCTACCTATCTTGCTTTACAAAGAGAGAATCAGTTAGGTTGGGTTTGCCCTAAGATTTGTGATTTGTACGCGATTTTAACAAAAAAACACCTCAAATTTCGCTTAAAATGAGTTTTCTGAGCATATTTATGGCAGCAGAAGCCGTCATAACAATATTCCTCTGGCGGTTGTCACCGAACTGGAATTTATGAGTGATCACTTTTTCTTTATTTGCTACCGCGACCCAAACAGTCCCTACCGGTTTTTCCGGGGTACCACCGGTTGGCCCCGCAATGCCCGAAATGGAAATGGCATAATCGCTGCCAAATTTCTTTATTACATTCTGCGCTAGTTGCAACACAACTTCTTTGCTTACAGAACCCACGGT
>JAYSYG010000674.1:0-2915 GCA_043716685.1 Sphingobacteriaceae bacterium
TTTGCCCTGCGTGACCTCAAAGACAAAATGCAAAAGGCCTCAGAGAAATATGAATTTGAAAAAGCAGAGGTTCTAAAAAATAAAATTGAGATCTTAAGCGCCTACCAGAGCAAATCTACCATTGTGCATCCATCTATAACCAATACAGATGTGATCAACATTATCAGTGATGAAAAAAATGCCTATGTACATTATTTTAAGATAATTGATGGGGCCATTATTCACGCACAAACACTTGAGCTCAAGAAAAAAATAGAAGAAAGCGATGAGGACATGCTTTTATTCGCGATGATAGAATTCAGGAACAGGTTTAAAAGTGCGAGCAGGGAAATTCTTGTTCCCTTTGCACCAACCATTGAATTACCTGGATGTGAGTATGTAATACCGAAGATCGGTGACAAAAAACAGTTGCTCGATCTGTGTTACAAAAATGCACTTTCATACAAGCAGGAGCGTGAAAACCAGTTGGCATTAACAGATCCCGACCGGCACACCGACCGCATCATGAACCAGATGATGAAAGATTTACGTATGCGAGAACAACCCCGGCGCATTGAAGGATTTGACAACAGTAATATACAAGGTGAATATGCCGTAAGTGCCATGCCGGTTTTTATTGACGGCAAACCTGCCAAAAAAGAATACCGGCATTATAACGTAAAAACAGTTGTTGGCCCTGATGACTTTGCAACTATGGAAGAAGTGATCTTGAGAAGATATTCGCGTGTACTGGAAGAAAATTTACCAATGCCCCAGCTTATTGTGATAGATGGTGGTAAGGGGCAGTTGGGTGCGGCTGTGCAAAGTCTGCGAAAACTAGACTTAATGGGTAAAGTAGCAGTAATTGGAATTGCCAAAAGACTGGAAGAGATTTATTTCCCAAGCGATCCTTTACCTTTATACCTTGATAAACGCAGCGAAACGTTAAAGATCATCCAGCAGATCCGTGACGAGGCGCACCGTTTTGGTATTACCCATCATCGCAACAAGCGAAGCCGGGAAACCTTTAAAACAGAGCTGAATGAAATAAAAGGGATCAGCGATAAAACGGCAGAAAAACTTCTGATAGAATTAAAAAGCGTGAAAAACATTAAAGAGGCCAGCCTCGAAGAAATGGAAAAAGTTATTGGCACCTCCAAAGCAAAACTGGTATTCGATTTTTTCAACAAACAAACTCAAAATTCTTCCAATGCATCCGCTTAAGCGTTTATTAATTATCCTCTGCACTCTTTTTATAAATATGTGTTTTGCGCAGAATAATCTGATTTTATCTTCTGCCAACGGCAAGGTGTTTAAAGTCCTGGAAAAGGGCAAAGCATTTAACACCATACCACAGGCGCATGTTGTGATCGAGAAAATAATGAAGGATACACTTTATGCAGAATTGGAATTCGAGAACAGGAAAAAATATCCGGTAACAATCTATTTACTGGAGCAGGGCCTTTCCAGCAAAAACAAAGAATATAATTACCAGGTTGAATGTAACGACGTGAACTTAAACCTGCGCTTTACCGGAGTATTTGACATCCTGCCTTTTCCCAATCCATTGGTTCCTGCAAAACCTATAATAGATACCAGTAGAAAATACCGTAACCAGACTTTTGGTCGCTTATGCCAGTTAAAAGAAGGTAAGCCCCTTTATTTTAATAACATACCAAAAGATGGGATATGCCTAACTACAATGCCTGCAGAATACATGAACTATACAGCTCTCCTTATTTCAAAAGCAGAAGTGCAGGATCACAAATACACCATCGTTGAAAATGTGTGTCGCAATAATTGTTTAAGCGTTGACCAACTTGGCGTTCTTTTGAAGCATATTGAGTATGAGATTGAGAAACTAAAAATTGTACGCTTGGCCTATTACAGTCTTGTAGATCCTGCAAATAAAAAAAACCTGGAAAAGGCTTTCCGTTTCGAGCCATCCATCAATGAATTAAATGCTTTTTTGAAAACAGCGGAGGAGAATAGGATAAAAACAAGCAACGGATGTTCAACTGCAGCATCACAAATGCTAATAGACAAATACGCCCTGAGATTAAGCAGCTTTGGAAATGATGCAGAACGTTTTGAAGCATTCAGAAAAGGTTACGCAGATCTGTGTTACTCAGCTGACCATGCGATCCTTATCCTAAGTAAATTTATACATGACCGTGAAAAGCTGGATGCGGCAAAACTCCTCTATTTTAACTGCGTTGAAAAAGATAAATTCTTGAAGGTGGCAGAGGTTTTTTCATACAACCAGACCAGCAGCGAACTGAAAGATTTTATAGATAAACAAAGACAATAGAAATTATTACTTGCAGGATATCTTTATTTATAGGCGATGCAAGCCGTTTAATCTTAAATATCTTTTAAATTTACCCCCAATTTGCTTATATTTACAGCATTGAAGCCAATTCTTGAAATACGGAACATCAGTAAAAAATACCAGATCCAGGGCAATACAAAACCATATTTAAGTTTAAGAGAAAATCTGTTTTCTTTTCTAAAACCAGGCAAAAAAGAAGAATTCTGGGCACTTAAAGATGTCAGCTTTGATATAATGCCCGGAGACACACTTGGCATTATTGGGAAGAATGGCGCAGGCAAATCTACCTTGCTGAAAATACTTTCAAAGATCACCCCTCCAACTTCCGGCAATATTATTTCGCGCGGACGCATTGCTTCGCTTCTTGAAGTAGGCACCGGCTTTCATCCTGAATTAAGCGGCAGGGAAAATATTTTTCTTAACGGCAGTATTCTTGGTATGAAACGCGCTGAAATAGAAAAACAGTTTGATGCGATCGTTGATTTCTCGGGTGTTGAAAAATTTATAGATACTGCTTTAAAGCACTATAGTAGCGGAATGCAGCTGAGACTTGCCTTTGCGGTTTCGGCCTTCCTTGAACCTGAGATCCTCATTATTGATGAAG
>JAYSYG010000675.1:0-2904 GCA_043716685.1 Sphingobacteriaceae bacterium
AGTTTCCAGCTTCGTGTAACGTCTCCGTTGGTTTTGGGATTTTCAATTTTAAGAACGTTTGCGCCCAGTTCTGCAAAAAAATGCCCAACGCTCGGACCAGCAAGAACCCCTGCCAATTCTACTACCTTAAGATCTTTAAAAATATCTTCCACGAAATTTATTTAAAATCTATCTTAGCTCGGCGCCAAGTTTTTCTTTATAGTTGGAAATCAATTTATCCATCACGCCATCAATTTGTTTATCTGTCAACGTAGCTTCATTATTCAGTAAGGTAAAACTCACAGCATAGGATTTTTTATTGCCTAATTTTTCTCCCTCGTAAATATCAAAGAGATTTACTTCTTTTAAAAGTTTACGTTCTGTTGAAAAAGCGAGTTCTTCGATCTGTTTATAATTTACAGACTTATCAATAAGCAGTGCCAGGTCCCTTCTTACGGATGGGAATTTACTTATCTCTTCAAATTGTGTTTTTTGCTTTGAAAGTTCTTTTACCAGCATTTCCCAGTTTACACATGCATAAAATACAGGTTGTGAAATACTGAATTTTTTTAAGAGGGCTTTGGAAACTGAACCGAGTTCTACCAGCGTTTTGGTATTTAACTGGTAGCTTAAACCCATGTCAAAGTTAGCGTAAGTGCTTTCTGTGCTTTTATAATTCTTAACGCCACATTTAGCAAGCAAATTAGTGACGACGGATTTCAAAAATGAAAAGTCTGATTTGTGATTCAGCCCGAAGGGATTCTCATTAAATAAATTGCCACTTACAAAAATTGCAAGATGCTTTTGTTCTTTATATTTGGCTTCTTCTTTGTTGAGTTGCTGGTAGGTTCTTCCAATCTCGAAAAATTTAAGATCAGTACTTTTGCGGTTAATATTGTATACGATGGCTTCGAGTCCGCTATAGATCATGTCAGCACGCAATACATTCAAATCTGTACTCAAAGGGTTCAGAACCTTTACTGTGTTGTTGTTTTCCCCATAATACGATTCTTTGGTAAGAGATAGGCTCATGATCTCGTTAAAGCCAAAGCCTTCCAACAAAGCACCTGCCCGGTTATCCAGGGCCACATCAAAATTAACGGCCTCATTGGAGGCACTATAAGAGATACTTTTGCTTACCTCCACATTGTTATAGCCGTAAATGCGCATAACTTCTTCTATTACATCTGCCTCCCGTGTTACATCGGTTTTGTAACGCGGAACCAATAGAAGTAAACCGTCCGAACCTTCGTTCTCGATCTCAATGCCCAGGTTAAGAATAATTGTTTTAATAATATTCTTGTCAATTTCTTTACCGATGAGCTCAGTGCAATTGGAGTAAGAAAAACCTACTCTGTATGGAAGGAGTTTCTCAGGATAACTATCTTTAATCTCCATGCTCAGGCTCCCACCTGCAATCTCAAAAATTAAATTGGCGGCACGTACGAGCGCGGTAACGGTCATGTCCGGGTCTGTACCCCTTTCAAAACGAAAAGAAGCGTCTGTTTTCAGGCCGTGATGTTTGGCTGTACGCCGAATATAGGACGGGTTAAAATAAGCGCTTTCTAAAAAGACGGATGTTGTTTTTTCAGTTATTCCGCTTTCAATACCTCCAAATATCCCGGCAATAGACATAGGTTCGCTTTCATTGCAAACCATGAGGTCATCCGCTTTTAACGTCCGCTCAACCTCATCCAGCGTTTTAAATTTCTCTCCTTCTTTGGCAGTTCTTACGCTGATTTTTTTGCCTTTTATTTTATCAAGATCAAACGCGTGTAACGGTTGACCTAATTCATGTAATACAAAATTAGTTATATCAACGATGTTATTAATGGGACGCACACCAATAACCTGCAAGCGTTTTTTTAACCAGTCAGGACTTTCTTTTACCTGGATACCGCTTATTACCAATCCCGAAAACCTGGGACAAGCCTCTGTATTTTCTACTACAATATCCACCACGTTTACACCTGTGGCTTCTCCTAATTCATGCAGGCCTTTAATGTCTATTTCGTATCTATGGGTATTGCCCTGCGAATTTAAAATGGCCGCGAGGTCTCGTGCTACGCCCAGGTGAGAAGCGGCGTCGCTTCTGTTGGGTGTTAATCCAATTTCAAATACCGAATCATTTTCCAGTTTAAAATAGTCGGATGCCGGTGTTCCGATAATCGTGCTATCCGGAAGGATCATAATTCCTGCGTGGCTTTTACCAAGACCAATTTCATCTTCTGCGCAGATCATCCCTTCGCTAAGAGCGCCACGTATTTTCGATTTTTTTATCTCGAAAGGCTCTCCTTCTGTTGGATACAGTTTAGTTCCGATTGTGGCAATAATTACTTTCTGGTTAATACCAACATTCGGTGCGCCACATACTATGGACAAAAGTTCACCTGTACCGATATCAACTTTGGTAAGGCTGAGACGATCGGCATCCGGGTGTTTGCCGCATTCTACAACATGCCCTACTACCAGGCCTTTCAGACCACCTTTCACGCTCTCCGCATTTTCAATCCCTTCTACTTCTAATCCGGCAGCGGTAAGCCTCTCCGCAGTTTCTTCTGCGGAAATATCACTATTTATGAGCGTTTTAAGCCAATTGTTTGAAATTTTCATACTAAAATTAAGGCAATAAAGATAGCTAAAATTCAGGACTTTTGAGTGCGAATCTTATTCCTGAGAAGTGTAATTTTGTATTTAAATAGGGGGAATAAATTAAGAGTGTCACTTCAAGGGATAATTTTGGCAAAAAAGCAATATTTAAAGATGTTAAACTACGGTCAGTTCGAGTAGAAAATTCTGTCTCTTTTGAATTTTCGTATCGAGAACTTATAATCGAAATCTACTTGATACTCCCGATGATTATCGGGATTTCAAAGAGGCAGAAAAAATTTACTCGAAGTGAAAAATGCTTTAAAATTTATTATC
>JAYSYG010000676.1:0-2904 GCA_043716685.1 Sphingobacteriaceae bacterium
CTGCTTTCCTTTAACGACAGGATATAAAGACCTGGGAAAAAAATTCCCCGATAGCGCTTTTATTCAAAGTGTATGCCAATTTAATATAACATTTCTTTCAGGTTTATTCGTACAATGGTATATCTTTGAGTAAAGAAAAAATTTATGCAGATATTTTTAGTGGATGATGATCAGGAGGATCATGAGATTTTTAAAATGTCGCTGGAGAAGGTAGATTCTTCTATTGAAATTGTTACCGCTGAAAGTGGCATTGAGGCATTGAATTATTTAAAAGATAACAGTGCTTACAGACCGGATATTATATTTCTGGATGTTAATATGCCGAAGATGAACGGAAAGGATTGTGTAAGGGAATTGAGAAAGAATTCAGATTTTGCAGAGACACCCATGATACTTTATTCGACTTATGACGGGCAAAGAGAAATAAACGAAGCAATAAATGTGGGAGCATCGGAATTTATGACCAAACCTGCTAGTATTACCGAATTTGCAAAAGCGTTGAAAGATATTATAATCAAGCATAGTAAACCCAAAGGGACGAATGGAAGTTAAAAAGGTTTCAGGGATGGCTTATACTGGCCGGGAAGAAGAAACCGTAGCTGAAAAGCATTACAGGCAATTGATCGAAAATTTGCCGCTGGCAATTTATGCGTGCGATGCAGAAGGATGCATAACTCTATACAACCGGGCGGCAGAAGAATTGTGGGGCCGGCAACCGATAGTATATAAAGATAAATGGTGCGGCTCCTGGAGGATGTATAAAACAGATGGGGTAACAGCTGTCCCTTTAGACTCATGTACAATGGCGGAAGTATTAAAACAACAACCTGTCACTCAAAAGGAAATAATTATTGAAACCCCTGAAGGCAAAAGATCCTATATACAACCGCATATTGTTCTTACTTATGATGAGCGCGGAAAGATAACGGGCGCAATTAATATGCTTACCGATTTAACAGAGGAAAAAAATGCACAAAAAAAAATTGAGGAAAACCAATTATTATTTAAAACTGTTTCTGATTCTGCGCCGGTTGGTTTATGGATTACCAATGCAGAAGGGGAGTGTACGTTCGTAAATAAAACCTGGTTGAACTGGACCGGTGTTGACCTGGAGCAAACTCTTAAAGAAGGATGGTTTAAAAGGGTAATAGAGGAAGACAAGGAAAAAATTTTAGAGGAATTCGGAAATGCGTTTAAGGCCAGGCATTATTTTAAAAGTGAGTTTCGTTTAAACAAAGTGGGTGATGAAGTTCGCTGGTGCTTAACGGAAGGGTATCCTTTTCAAAATACTACTGGCGAATTTGTTGGATATATAGGATCAGTAACGGATATTACTGAAAAAAAAATGCTGCAGGAAGAGCTTGAAAAAATAATTGAGAAGCGTACACGAAGCCTCAGAAAAAGAAACAAAGAACTGAAGACGAGTGAAGAGAAATACCACCGGATGACGGAAGAAGTTCAGGATTATGCAATTATTCTGCTGGATAAAGAAGGAGTGATATTAAACTGGAACAACGGAGTGAGAAAAATTAAGGGGTACAATGAAAAAGAGATAATCGGAAAAAATTTCCGGATCTTTTATTTACCTGAGGATCTTGAAAGCCAACTGCCGGAAAAATTAATCTCAGAGGCTATAGAAACAGGACGGGCAATGAATGAGGGCTGGCGCTTGAGAAAGGATGGGTCAACGTTTTGGGGTAGTATTGTAATTACAGCTTTGCACGACAAGAAGGATAATGTGATTGGTTTCTCAAAAGTAACACGCGACCTTACAGAAAGGAAACTCGCAGAAGATACTATGAAAAAATACCTCATTGAACTTCAGCTACAGAACACCGAACTTGAGCAATTTGCGTATGTGTCTTCTCATGACCTTCAGGAACCTCTTCGCAAGATCAGGACATTTTCTGATTTACTGGAAAAACAGGTGGTAAATGAAGAGCATAGAATCTATCTGCAAAAAATAAATTCTTCAGCGAAGCGTATGTCGGCTCTGATTAAAGATCTGTTGGATTATTCACGACTTAGCAGGGAGGGATTGGAATTTGTACCAGTTGATTTGAACCGGGTACTCGAAAATGTAAAAACAGATCTGGAAGTGCTTATCAGTCAAAAGGAGGCGGTTATATTAAACGATTCATTGCCTGTAATAAACGGAATCTCTCTTCAGTTTAACCAACTCTTCCTTAACCTGCTGAGCAATTCGCTAAAATTTAATACCGGCAGACCTGTAATAAAAATAAATGCACAAACGGCTCCCCTTTACGAGCTTATTGCCGCCGGACTCGAAACTAAACGGAGTTATGTTAAACTTACGTTTTCAGATAACGGCATCGGATTTGAATCTCAGTATTCTGACCAGATCTTTACCATATTCCAGCGTTTAAACACCCGTCAGAAATTCAGCGGAACCGGTATCGGACTGGCGATGTGTAAAAAGATTGTCGATAATCACCATGGATTTATCAAAGCTTTTGGAGATGTGGATAAGGGCGCAACTTTTATTATTTATTTGCCGATAAAATAACAAACTCAAAAAGAAAGAATATTTAAAGAAATTGTATACGTGGATACTACAAAAAATAATTCATATATAATTATAGCGGATGACGATCTGGATGATCAGTATATTATTAAAGATGCTATAGCACACTTAAACGTGAACCATGAATTTATATCCGTATATAATGGTTTGGAGCTTATGCATTTATTAAATGGCTCAGGTAAAACAGGAGAGAAAATAATTCCCGATCTTATTATCATGGATTTGAATATGCCAATGCTGGACGGGTTAGGTGCACTTGAAAAAATTAAAAGCAAAGAAGAGCTTAAAAACATACCTGTGTATATCCTCTCGACAAGTCGTTTCGAATATGATAGGAAAAAAGTAATGGGGCTTGGCGC
>JAYSYG010000677.1:0-2904 GCA_043716685.1 Sphingobacteriaceae bacterium
CGTGGTCTTCCGGTGGTGCTTCCAAATTCCTTACCCACCTGGCGCATTTTTTCACCGGTCTCATTTTCAAGTTCCGTTGGAAAAGGTCCGCTACCCACACGTGTGCAATACGCTTTAAAAATACCTATTACGTTGCCAATCTTATTCGGAGGAATTCCAAGACCATTGCACGCACCTGCACAAATAGTATTGCTGCTCGTTACAAAAGGATACGATCCGAAATCAATGTCAAGTAAACTGCCTTGTGCGCCTTCGCATAAAACTTTTTTCCCGGCCTTCATCGCGTTGTTCAGGTAATGCTCACTTTCAACGAACTGTAGATTTTTCAGAGATTCAATCGCTTCAAACCAGGCTGGTTCTAATTCCGCAAGGTTGTACTCGTAATTATGATACGACAAAAGCTGCTTGTGTTTTTCTACAAGCGCGTCGTACTTTTCTCTGAATTCGTTTGTCTCAATATCTCCAATACGCAAACCATTACGGCCTGTTTTATCCATGTAGGTCGGACCAATTCCTTTTAAAGTAGAACCGATCTTGTTTTTACCTTTTGAGGCTTCGCTTGCTGCATCTATCAAACGGTGAGTTGGAAGTATGAGGTGCGCGCGTTTGCTGATGATCAACTTTGATTTCACGTCAACACCCAATTTTAATAAAGCGTCAATTTCTTTTTTGAAGATCACGGGGTCGATCACTACACCGTTCCCGACAATATTAATGGCAGTTGGATGAAAAATGCCGCTGGGAATGGTATGCAGAACATGCTTTATCCCATTAAACTCGAGTGTGTGTCCGGCATTCGGTCCGCCCTGAAACCTGGCAATAATATCATATTGAGGGGTTAACACATCCACAATCTTGCCCTTACCCTCATCACCCCATTGCAATCCTAACAATACATCCGCTTTGCTCATAATTTTAGTCGAAAAATAAAGGGCAAATGTACTAAAAAGACAGGGGTATTTCAGGCGTCTTTTAATAACTTTTTAAATAATCTATCCCGTTTTAAGATTGATTTTCGTGCATAAAATCAAGTATTACCAAAGAAACAAGCTTCTGCTGTCTAATTAACGTATAATTAGTAAATTTATAGCTGTGCAAAAAATAACCATAGCCATTGACGGGTACAGCAGCTGCGGTAAAAGCACGCTGGCAAAAGCCCTGGCGCAAAAGCTGCATTACGATTACATTGATACAGGTGCCATGTACCGCGCAGTTACGTTATATGCTATAAGACTTGATCTTATTGATGAGGATGGAATAATTGATACCGAAGGCGTGATAAACGCCTTACCTTTAATTGAAGTGGAATTTAACATGAATCTGAAAACGCATCATTCTGATGTATTTTTAAATGGAGAAGGTGTAGAGCGCGAGATCCGAACCATGCAGGTAAGCGACCTGGTAAGTAAAGTGAGCGCCATTAAAGCGGTGCGTGAAAAAATGGTAGCGCTCCAGCGAAAGATGGGCAAACGCAAAGGAGTAGTATTGGATGGCCGCGACATAGGCACACACGTTTTCCCTAAAGCTGAGTTGAAATTATTTATGATCGCGGATCCGGATGTGAGAGCAAAAAGAAGGCAGGATGAATTCAGTAGCAAAGGGCAGTACTTTAGTCGCGCCCAAGTAGAAATGAGTTTATTAAAACGCGATATGGCGGATATCAGCCGGGAAGAAAGTCCTCTAACGCAAGCAGAAGACGCAGTGGTACTCGACAACAGTGATCTCAGCAAAGAAGATCAACTCGAATTTGTATTAAAATTAATTTCAGATCTCCAGTTTATTTCCAGGGAAGAACAGTCGCATCATTAGCAGCAAAAGACACCAATTTCACGAATTGGCACTAATGTTTATTCGATCACAGTTACAACACTTCACTTTTAGATTTGTGTAATTCGTGAAATTGGTGTCTGACTAAACCGCCACACTATGCTCTCTCAACGCATCATTCAATGACGTCTTAAGATCTGTACTTGCTTTACGCTTTCCAATGATTAGCGCGCAAGGCACGTGGAATTCTCCTGCAGGGAATTTTTTTGTATAACTGCCTGGAATAACAACACTTCTTTCGGGTACATACCCTTTTGTCTCTATTGGAGAAGGTCCGCTCACATCAATAATTTTTGTGGATTGCGTTAACACCACATTGGCGCCCAACACTGCTTCCTTCCCTACTCTCACACCTTCCACAACAATACAGCGCGAACCAATAAAACAATCGTCTTCTATAATAACAGGAACTGCCTGAACAGGTTCCAAAACACCGCCAATGCCAACACCACCGCTCAAGTGTACATTCTTCCCTATCTGTGCGCAGCTTCCTACAGTCGCCCAGGTATCTACCATTGTTCCTGAATCCACATACGCACCAATATTCACATAGCTTGGCATCATAATAACCCCACTTGCTAAAAAAGCGCCATAACGGGCAATGGCATGCGGCACAACGCGCACTCCAAGACTTGCATAATTTGATTTTAGTGCCATTTTATCGTGAAATTCCATAGGACCAACCTCGAAAGTTGTCATTTTACGCGTTGGGAAATAGAGAATGACCGCCTTTTTTATCCATTCGTTTACCTGCCAGCTACCATCAGGCATTGACTGGGCAACGCGCAATTGGCCCAGATCCAGTTTTTCAATTACTTCATTTATGATGTTTACAGTGTTTCTGTCCTGTAACAAACTGCGGTTGTGCCATGCGGCTTCTATAATTTCCTGCATCAGATAATTTTCATTTAGGAATGGCAAGATAGCGGTTTCGCTTGTAATCGCCATTTATTTTGAGAATATTTTACGGAGAAAAAACTCCTGTACACTAAATATCCGGCTGATAGATCATCTTCCGGTAAGACTCATCATTACCCGCCCTTAATTTCAGAAATACGCGGAATTTATTTCTGGACT
>JAYSYG010000678.1:0-2893 GCA_043716685.1 Sphingobacteriaceae bacterium
TTTATTTATGGATTAAACGGGGGATATGGGATGGGTGCTTATAACTGGGACTACAACCAGTTCAACGATTCTCTTTCCTACTCGCTGCACACAAAGGGCAATTTTCAAAAATTGATGCTGCAGTTATATATAGCAGTAACAGATAATTCTTCAGACCCTAACTGGCTAACCGGTATTTCAATAAAAGAAAATTTTTACTGGGACCAATACGCTTCGTTAAAATACACGACACGAGAAAACGAGAATTTTTCAGGCATGGAGAAAAACATGTCTTTTGAACCCTGTTTTTTTGCCAAACGTTTTTTTGCCAAAAAGTTCTACTTTAATTTGCAGGCAGGCATGAACATTAGCTACGATCACTCTATGTTCTGGCCCACGCAGTATGTTTTTACAAGGATAGGGTTAGGACTAAAGCTTTAGCCAATCAGTTTTTTATTGATCCTGTAGCCTTTTCCCTTTTGAGACTGAATGATGCGCTTGCCAAAAAACTGGCGGATATTATATACATGCACATCGATGGTGCGTTTGTTGGCGATAGATTCATCGTTCCAGATGCTGGAAGCAATCTCAGTTTTGCTGAAGAATTTTTCGGAGCTATTGTATAATAATTCGAACAATTTGAATTCCTTGCGTGGTAACTGAAAGGCTACACCGTTTTTAAAGATCAGGTGACGTTCATTATCTATTACCACCTCACGTTTAAGATCATTCTTAATTTTTATACGACGGCGTAATAAATTTTTAAGAAACAATTCCATTACAGATGCCTTGTTGTGAAAATTAATGAAGGAATCAACACCAGAATTAAAAGCGAGCTCTTGTACAAAGTCATCCTGTTTATCGGTATAAATTACAATGAAGGGATTTGTTTCGAAGTTACGCTGGCGGATTTCTTTGCACAGTGCTACGGCATCATTCGGTTGCAGATCAAGATTTAAAAAAATAACATCAGCGCGGTTGGTTTCAAGAAACTCAAGAAAATCCTTTTCCTGGTTAAAAATGGAGATGGTTTCAAAACTTCGTTTCAAAACTTCGACCGTCTTAAAAATGCCGTTAATGGCGTTATCTACAAAAATTATGGAGGACCGGTTCACACTCATCTGAATAAGTAAAGTTTAACTTTTAAGTTTAAGCGTAGGCCAAGCAAATGTTAAGTTAATATTAAATGATGCGTACTTATTTAGCCACCGATTCTACAGATGATAGAGATTTTCTAATCAAGAATAATTTTGCAGAAGGAATTAGGGAAAAGTTTGAGGACGAAAATAAACTAACTTTCTCCAACCTTTAAGTAAATAACTTAAAATTATTATCTGTGAAATCTGTGGCGGTTATAAGTAACCCAACGGGATTACTTCTTTACAAATAATTTATTAGCAGAAATTTTCAGGATGCCAAAAATCTTTTCCGTTTCATCCTGAAGGCCTGTGAAGTTCGAGGGATATTCCAGTTTCAGGTTTTTCAGGAAATGATCCATTTTGGTAAGCCAGGGTTTTAATGACTTAATGGAACGTTTATTAATGATCGTTTTAAGAGTGGGATTGATGTCTATCTCTTTTAGGAATTCATGTACAATGACCTTGATTTTTTTATTTTCAAAAGAATGGCCTGGAGAAGCGCTCGCTAAAATAAATTTGATAAGGTCCACATTGAGGTAGTAGCTTTTGAGCATACCTTCCAGTGGATAACCGTTTTGTTTGCTGGATTTTATCCTGGCAAGGGCATAAGTAATTTTCTTTTCAGTCATAAACAAAAACGCCCGCTAATGTAGCAGGCGTTTTGTTAGAAGGCAATTAAATTTACTTATTCACTATTAACTTAACAGTTTCTTTACCGTTAGAGGTAGTTAATGTTACAAAGTAAATACCGTTTTGTAATTCTTTGGTATCGATGGTGAATTTATTTTCTCCATTGCTCAGGCTTTGATTCTGAACCGGATTTGAAACAAGTTTACCGGTGATATCATAAACACTTACGCTTAAACCAGTTGCATTTTGTGAATTAAAAGAAAGGGTAGCTACTTCTTTTGAAGGATTTGGGAACAGGCTTATAGAGCCGATTGTGTTTTTCACTTCTTTCACAGATACATCCAGGCAGGTATTTGTTGTTATAGCGCTCATTGCTGTTTGCATTCCGTAGCCATCTGTTACCATTAAATATACTGTGAATGTTCCAACCGTTGAAATAGTAAAAGTTGGATTAACAGCTGAGGTGCTGGAAATAGTTACTCCAGGTGAAACACTCCAGGAAAGTGAACAATAATTAGCAGAAACTGTTGAGGTAGCTGCAAAGATTGCAGGGTTAGTTACTGCAAAACCGTTGCCAATACATTGGCTTGAAGGAATATTTACCATGTTCACCGATGTAGAAGTTCCTGTTACTACGCTGAGTGCAGCATCTGTAAAGCTCACATTTGATAGTGCAAGCGAACCTGTGGAAGGACGGTAATCGGGAGCTAAATAGTTATATGGATTTGTTAAAATATTAGCACTTGACTTTAAAGTGTCATTGGCGTTAGCTGCAATGAATGTGTTTGTATTAATAACACCAAAAGTTCCAGATTCAGTAGCGCGTTGGCCATAACCTGCAACTATGTTATTTTTAAATTTTAATGTCCCGTTATTTGCATTTGTTTCGCTGGCCGAACCATCAACAAATAATCCGCGGGTTGCATGATCCATTAATATCGAGTTGTATATTTTTAAACTGGAATTTCTGCGAATACGCGCTCCTCTTCTAAAGCCTGACGCAACAGTTGCAGTTACAACACCTCTTAGTGGGCCGATAGCGGTTATATTGCAAAAAATAGCAGAAGTTACAGGTGTAGCTGCAGTACCGGTTGGGTCATTATCAGATTCAAAGGTTTCAGAAGTTGATACAGAAGGATTGTCAG
>JAYSYG010000679.1:0-2891 GCA_043716685.1 Sphingobacteriaceae bacterium
CTAATTTTTATAATAAACCCTTTAATTTTGAGGAAATGAAAGATATTATAGAAGAAATTTACACAAGGACCTTCACCGTTTTCTGAAACAATCACCTGACTTTTCGGCCCTTAAAATCTATTTCTTGTTTTTTTTACCTTGCTCATGACCTGACCCGGTTTGCGGACTATAGGATGTTGTGCCTTGCGTGTTATTCAGATTGGGATTTGAAAAGTCAGGCTTGGAAACATCTATGGAATAAGATCCGTTGGCCCCCGGAACTGTGGAGTTAGAGGGAATCGACAAAGTAGGCTGCGGACTTGTTTGAGTTGGAGGAACAGTTGTATTCGCGCCCGTATTCGGAATATTTACAGAGTTGGTATTCACTACCTGCGCCTTCATAAAATTAGAAGCACAGGTAAATAAGGAGATTAAAATAAGATTTTTCATAATAGTAGATATTGTACTTTCCCTTTTTTTTAGAAAAATAATAACGAAAAAGAAGCGGCACGTCCAGGTGAAAAAAGTATTATCAGTTTACGAGTTTTCCGGTTGATGACGCCTCAATTCCGTTAATGGATATGTGCAAATTCTATACCCGTGGTTAAAAGAAATTTTGTACCTTTAATAAGAAGCTGAAGTTGAGTATTTTTTAAAACAAAAAACCACCTATAAGGTGGATTTTGGTTAAAAGTAATTGCTCAAAAAAATTAGTTAGCAATTACCAAATATTTTGATGCACTCCAGAATTTATCGGGGTTGGTAATTGTAATTGAATTAATCATTTTGTCTGTTTTATCAACGGTATAAGAATCCGCAGGATGAGTAGTTACCATTTTCATATTTTTGCTGTTAACCGGTATCATCGTTGTTTGAGTATAATCAATTTTGGTAAACATGCTGTTATCAAGATTATCACTCAATTTAGCAGTCTTACCAATTCCAAGTAAACCGCCTTTTTTGTCTATAAGTTTAGATTTTTCAAGATCTTTTGAGTGACCAACAATATAATAAGCAGTATGCAGTTCATTTGTTTTATCACTAATCGTTTGCATGTTCGCTGCATTCTGCGTGTTAAGTGTGTCTACTGTGGTTTGTAGCTGTGCTACCTGTGCGTTCAATGAATTTAATCTATCGTTTAACTCAGCTAATTCCATATATTTTTGGTTTAACTGGTTGGTCAATGTTTCTATAGTTTTTTGTAACTGATGATTTTTCTTGTCCGTACGGCTTAAACGACGATTTAAATCTTTCAATTTTTTATTGTTTTCCTCCATTAAAGTATTGATCGCTTTGATCTCATCATTAATGCGGGCTTTTTGATCAGCTTTAAGTTCTGACTTGTTTGAGTTTGTGAGAATAATGTTTTGCCTGCGGCTAACAGAATCAAGATTACGCTCTACATCATTAAATGAAGAAATAAAATCATTTACCGAACTTTCGCGTTCATCAATAACGGCCATAAGAGAATCTCGTTGACGTACTACTGATTCGTCTTTTTGTGGATCTTTACACGCTGTCATCATTATAAGGGTTGACACGGCAATAAAAATGTAATTTTTCATAGTGGATTTTTTTAATTTTTGATTTAAGTTTTTCCGGCCTTTTTTGTAAGTAGTTTACCCGGCTCTCTTCCTATGAAAACTTAATGCCAAAATTTAACATCTTGGGGCGCACCAATTTTAATGGGGAATAGAAGGTGAGCTTAAATTAGTGGGTAACGAACTCCACACTTTGGAACATTCTCTTCTAAAATTCCCAGTCACTTATTTCTATAGTTACCAGAATCAGCTAAATAAAATTTGGCACGAATTTTTCTCTTTTAAGGAATATAACGTACTTCTTTATGAATATTCTGGAAACTAAAATTCTGAAAGGGCCTAATTTTTGGTCAAATTACCGTCATAACCTTATTGTACTAAAACTGGATATCGGAAAATATGAAGAACTTCCGACAAATAAGATAAGTGGTTTTGCAGAACGTCTTGAACTCATTCTTCCTTCATTATTCGGCCACCGTTGCTCTCAAAGTTATGAGGGCGGTTTTTTTGAACGGGTAAAAGAAGGTACCTGGTTTGGTCATGTTATTGAACATATTGCACTCGAGATCCAGTGTCTTGCGGGAATGGAGACAGGTTTCGGAAGAACGCGCTCTGCCGGCGATTATGGAGTCTATAATGTTATCTTCTCTTATGAAATTGAATCTGCAGGGCTATATGCCGGCGAAGCCGCAGTGCGCATCGTAGAAAAACTTATTTCAGGCGAATCATATGATATTAAAGCAGACCTGGATGTTTTGAACCGCATCAAATTAAGAAGGGGTTTTGGTCCAAGCACCATGTCAATTATTAATGAAGCAAAGCGAAAAAATATTCCTGTCAGAAGTATGGAGAATGGTTCTTTAGTTTTATTGGGACAAGGAAGCAATCAAAAAATGATCCGTGCTTCAATGACTTCCGATACCAGTAATTGGGGAGTAGAAACCGCAGGTGACAAAGAGGAAACTAAAAAGTTGCTTGGAAGGGCCTACATACCGGTTCCTGAAGGAGAAGCATGTTCAACCGAAGAGGGTTTAAAACACTTAGTGAACGGTATTGGTTTCCCATTAGTAATAAAACCGATTGATGGAAATCATGGAAGGGGCATTACCACAAATATTACTACATCCGAGCAGGCCCTCGCTGCTTTCCGCATCGCTCAAACAGTTTCAAAAGAAATAATTGTGGAAAAATATGTAGTGGGTGACGACTACCGTTTCCTGCTTGTAAACTATAAGTTAATTGCGGTTGCAAAACGTACACCGGCAATGGTAATGGGAGACGGCCTGTCAACTATACAAGAACTTATACATAACACAAACGCAGATCCTAATCGCGGTGAAGGTCACGAAAAAGTAATGACCACCATAAAGA
>JAYSYG010000680.1:0-2890 GCA_043716685.1 Sphingobacteriaceae bacterium
CTAAACCATTTAATGGCATATTACACGTGAATGGCAGGAATTGTTAATAATTTCAGGTACAAACGAGGTATCTCGGTTATTTAATGTATCCACTTTAGAACTTGTACTTTACAAGTGGTTATAATATTGGAGCGAATAGTTTTTAACACTTCCTCGAAAAACTGTTAAATTTTGACTTTACTTAAAAAATGAAGTGAGTGTTGCGGACTTTTAAATAAGAGTTGATGGATTGGAAAGCTTTGCTTAGGAATATGATATTACAGATTAATACTGAATTTTTGTATCACTTCCATTAGCGGAGAGAGAATAATTTAAATTTCCTGATATCGTATTACTTAAAAAACTTTTACTTTAAAGCTGTTGCACCCGGCAAAAATTCCGAAGCCACCGTTTACATTCGAGTACATAGGTACAGGCTCTGCAAAAGGATTTCCAGTATTCTGGGCAACCAAGAGTTTTATTCCATAATCGTAATATTCTTTTGATACATGAAGAAGAAAGAGGTAATAACTTTGCCCTTCTATATGCAGAGGTGAAAAGTCCATTGCTTTTTTTAAAACTTCACCATCTTGATCTTTATCCAAAGCCCATTCCGTGGTTGCATAATTTACTTTTATTGTATCCGAAAAATCTCCTGATTGGTTGTTGTGTCCTTCAAAAAGGAAATAGGAAGAGTTTTGCAGAAAAAGACGGTAGAAATCTATACTTCCGGCCTGATCCAGCCAGGCACATCTTAATTTCGTGGAGTCTGCATTAAAACTATAGCTTATGGTTTTGTTTACGGAAGGAATACTAGTTGTTGCATTTGCCCTTTTTCCGTCAGGTGTTTTTACTGAAACCACGTAGCTAATTCCTTCCCTGATCTTAAGCAATGTGGAATCCACTACGTAACTTTTAAGAACAGCATTATATACCAAAGAAGCAGAACCAATACTGCTGCTGATAATAACCTCTGCATCTGTTACAGAATTGTATTGATTTGAGGCTGCATTATTATACAAAGGCTGGCTCAGGGTTACACTTACTTTAATCAGTGAATCCTGGGGTGAAATGAAAGAAACAATGACCAGTTTTGAAGGCACCTCGGGGAGTTTAACAGTAGAGTCTTTTTTCCTGCAGGAGGAAATAAGAAGGAAGCTTCCAAAAAGTAAAATAAAAATGATCTTACCTTTCCAGCCTTTATATTTTATTTTTAAAATTTCCATGTCCACGAAATTGAAGGGATGATTGGGAATAAAGAAACCTGTTTAAGTTTTGTGACATGTGTTTTTTCATCCGTATCTGTTGTATAAAAAAACGGGTTTTGCCTGTTGTATGCGTTATACACACCTAGTTCGAAAATACGCTCATATTTTTTCCTGATCTTATGAAACTGAATGGCAAGGTCAAGCCGGTGATACGGAGCCATGCGGTAGCTGTTCTTACTTCCGTAATCATTTACGGTTGGAAGATATTCGCTCATGTACGTTTGAAAACCATGAGAAGTTGCGGCAGGTGAAACGATCGTTTGCTGGAACTGCGACGAATGATCCTGGAGTTGGTAAGAAGATAAAGGCAGGGTGACTGCATTTCCCGTTCCATAAACCCATACGGCAGAAAGGCTGATCTTCTCGCTTAATTTATAAATTCCTACTACTGAAATATCATGTCTCCTGTCATATCTCGCAGGAAAGCGTTTCCCGAAATTGAGTTCATTAAAGGTAAGCCAGGTCCATGATAAGGTATATCCTACCCAACCGGTTAATCTTCCGCTTTTCTTCTGGAAAAAAAACTCTGCGCCATAACTTTCTGCATTGCCCGAAGTAACAATATCCTCATAAGTAATTTTACTATCTCCCGAACCATCCAGGTTGGTAACATCAAAGAAAGAAGCCCCTTCTTTGTAGCCAATTACATGTTTAGATTGTTTGTAGTAGCCTTCCAGCGAAACTAAAAAATCCATTTTTTTAATTTTCAGGTCTTTTGCAAGTCCCAGTGCTACTTGTTCAGACTGCTGTGGCTTCACTCTATCGGTTGCAGGAACCCAGAGATCTGTTGGCAAACTGAATCCGGAATTGGACAAGAGATGCAGATACTGGTTCATCCTGGCATAACTCGCTTTAACGGATAACGTTTTACGAATGGCGTAACGCACTGAAAGCCGGGGTTCAGGATTAAAATACGATTTGCTGCGTACATTAAAATTGGTGAGCCTGAGTCCTGCATTTATGCGCCATTTAGGACTAATTGTATAATCGTCTTCGCCATATATAGCTATCTCCGTAGCATTGATCTGGGTTTTTGTTTTATAAGAACCCAGATATGAATTGTCGGTTACAATAGCATTGGGGCGGAACTCATGATACGTGAAAACTGCACCTGTCTTAATTTTATGTTTTGTATTCGGATAAAAATCAAGATCCGCCTTTGCCGAATAGTCGCGGATGCCGGAAGAATAGTTCAGCTTAAAAAAATCAGTGCCGTGCGATTCTTTAACTGCTACACCAAATTTATAGTCAGAGAAAATAAGAGATACGTTTGAAAATAGTTTGTCCGTCAGCAAATGGTTCCAGCGCAACGTTCCTGTAGCATTTCCCCATTGGAGGCCCGCATCGCTTTTATCGATCGTATTATTGCTCTCATTAATCCTTGAGCTTCTCAGGTAAAATTTATCTTTCCCAAAATAACCACTGAGATAAAGTTTATTTTTATAATTTAAAATGTAGTTGAGCTTGGCATTCAGATCGTAAAAATAATAACCAATAATAGTTCCATCTTTACTTAGGTTTTTTATGAGAGGTCTTGCAAGAAAGTCAATATAGGTTCGCCGTCCGGAGATGAGGAAAGAAGCTTTGTCCTTTTTAATAGGACCTTCTATTGTTAAACGTGAAGAAATTAATCCTATACCCAC
>JAYSYG010000069.1:0-7398 GCA_043716685.1 Sphingobacteriaceae bacterium
TTAGCTTTTAACATATACATCCAATATGCTTTCGGATTGTTTGCAATGGCTTTATCAATCCACTCCGAAGCCTTGGTAAGATCTTTACCTGATTCGTAATAATAGCTTGCTGCCTGAAAATACGGACGGTTGTCATTCACAACTTGTGTTTCAATGTTTTTCATTATTTTCGGATCGATGTCCGACACAACATTCAGAATAACGCGCGTTTTTTCCCAGTTCAATTCAATGTTCACGGTACTCGCAGTTATATCAGCGAAGTTAATCGTGAAACTTTCTACCTTATCATTAAGTGCTTTTGGCTTTACTGTAAAATGAGCCACATCGTTTTCTTTTTTATAATCAGCAACATTGCCGCCTAAGGTCAGGTCTTTATAAATGATAATTTCCCACACATCTTTATTTGGAATAGTGTACAAAGCATAGGTGCCGGCAGAAATTGCGTTTCCTTCAACTTTTACATCTTCTCCAAAAGTTATTTTGGTTGAACCGTTAGCGCCTGTACGCCATACTTTTCCAAAAGGAACAACATCGCCGAAAACAACACGGCCCTTAGCACCGGGACGGGAGTACTCGATTGAAATATCTGACAAAGCAAACGCCTGTTTTACCGTTTGCAAGGGACTTGGAGCAGGCACTTTTAATTGCGCTTGTAAGGATGAACTTGAAAAAGCTACAATACCAATAGCTGCCGATAATGTTCTTAATTTTTGTAACATGTGTTGCATGAATTTAAGGTTAGTTAAAAATAGTTTTAAAGTGGCTAAAGGTAAAAATTAATGAAATGAATTAGCTTGATAGTATACGTTTAAACATTTTTTACCATTTGTCTGAACCACTATAAACCATAAACTAAAACCTATAAATTAAAACCTATAGACTATAACCTATAGACTATAAACTATGGACTATTAACTATAGACTACGAATTAAAACGCCTTATTTATGCCAAGCATCCACCTGAACTGGATATAGTCGTTTTCCGCGTAGGGCAACCTGCTAACAAAAAACGGCACATCAAAACGGATCGTAAGAGGTTTTATGCCATAAAGGTTTCCCCAACGCACAATGCTAAGGGTTGTACCAATACCTGCATCAGCCATAATGCCACTCATTACGTTCGCAGTGCCTGGTGCATTGGTATTAATTGAACCGGCATCGCCAAAAATGTACGGTTGAAATTTAATGCTGTTATGTAATAATTTCGGATTAAATCGTTTAAACAATTCTCCAAATTCTATCTCGGTGCTAACAGAAACGCCAGTTGTACCTTTGTAATTATATACCAATGTTCCGTCCACATTTTTTTGCGCAAGCAGGTAGCCGGAATATCCTCTTAAATTAAGCCCGCCACCAGCTGTAAAATGATTTGTTGTATTGCCATAACCGCCCCAGTCTGGTGGAATAATTCCCATAGAGCGGGTATATTTATTATTCATAAGATCTTCATTGTTGGCGCCTGCAACGAATAACATCGACTCTGAAGGCAGTTTGCTTCCAAACCCGATTTGTCCGAAAACCCGCGTATTAACATTGATTTTTCCAAGGTCGGTTTTATTTATAGCAGTAATTATGGCGGCGGAAAAATCATAATCTTCCGTAAAGGCCGAAGAACGCAGGTTTAATAAAATGTTACCTGTGCCTTTTCTGTAGCGGTAATTATGTTCAACTCCTACATGAAGGGCACTGTTTAATTTTTGGTAACCCCATTCCTTGTCATTGATAAGGTATACCATATCCTGAGGCAGGTCGCGCAACATGGCTTTTACATGTGTATAAATCCGTGTCCGCTCGTTATTGCTTTTCTTTTCAAATCCTATTGTAGCAGCATCGAGGCCATCCATAGATTTTAGCTGGAGATAAATATTTGATTTTTTTATGAAGCGCTGTGTGGATGTCTTATAATCTAAAGAAAATGAAAGGGGATTGTATTTGTTTTTTTTCACCGTGCTGTCGAGGTAAGCTTGCCCTAGTCCACTGCTGAACCAGAGTCCAAACTCAAATACGTGTCGTGTATTTAAATAATCGCCACTAAGTACAGCACCAATTTTTACGCCATCGTACCCGTTGTACCACAAACCCGGCCTTACGCGCATATCGTACCTTTTCCAGTTAGGAGGATTGTAGACTTTGGAGTCAAAACGCAAACTTACCCTGCCGTGTTTTGAGTTGTTGGTCATATCTACATCGGCTAAGCGGTAAGAAGGATCAATTACAACGTTTTTAATTTTTGTTCCAATATTCAAGGTAGCTGTGTAACTTGGTTTCAATTTTGGTCCCCAGCCAATCCATCGGGGCAGGGTAGTGGCGCCGGTAGGTTTTTCGAACCAGGTATTTGGTATATAATAATGCCGAGCAGAATCGTTAATATCAATCACGACAAAGTCAATTGGCATTTGCATACTGCCTTTGCGTTTAAAGGTTATTTCGTAAACGTCATTCTTTTTATGTTTGATCTTTCCAATCTTATAATCTATTGTTTTTGTGGTTTCCAGCCATTGGTCAAAAAACCAGTTGAGGTCAACGCCTGTATATTGAATAATGGAGTTTCTGAAATCTTCCGGATAAGGATGGGCGAATTTCCACTGCTTAAAATACGCCTGCATGGCCTTGTCAAATAAGGCGCGCCCCAGCACATATTCCAGGTTCTTAAGCATTGCAGCTGTTTTGGTATAAGATTGGCCATACCCGCCGCCGTGTCTTATCCCGCCGTTATAATCGTCTCCATGCGTGTTAAGTGTTACTTCTTCATTCTTTGTTACCGTGTTATTGTAATAAGAAGTATAGATCTGATCATCAACAATACGGATAGGTTCTGTAAAACGTTCTATGTAATTGCTGTTTGGTTTAGCCTCAATGGTCAAAGGGCCGTCAATAAACTGGTAGGTATCGGCGGTGTAAAATTGTGTGAATCCTTCATCCATATATGCGCGGTAAGTTTCGTTGGTACCTACCATCCCCTGGAACCAGTTGTGTGTCATCTCATGAATGAGTAGTGTTCTGTAATCCGGATCAAAGCCACCGCATAGCACCATCATCGGATATTCCATCCCATCCTGGGCATCTGCCACAATCATTTTAGGGTAATGGTATGGACCAATGTTGTATGAATTTACTTCAAGTACTTTGGCAATGTATTGTGGTGCATTATACCAGCCTGCCGCATGCGACTCCTGTACAAGAGCTATACACCGCACACCGTCCCAGTTTGTTTCTCCAATTCGGTAATTCGGGTCCGCAGTAAATGCAAAATCATGTACGTTTATTGCAGAGAATTTCCAGGTTTTTTTGCTGCCGTCTTTTTTAATAATTGTGGATGGCGGCGAATTAAAAGGCTTTTGAAGAAAATTAGCGAGATCGAGTTTTTTACGCAGTGTATCCGGTAATACTTCTTTTTCATTAATGAGGATACCTGTGCCATCGGCTACATAATCGTTTGGCAATGTCATCTCTACATGAAAAGAACCGAAGTCCCCATAAAATTCATGATCCATGTGCTGGTCGGTTGTCCAGCCAAATTTGCGGTCAATTACGGTAACCCGGGGATACCAGTGAACAACATCATAGTGCTTTTTTCCATACGAATTAAAGAGTTTCATCCGGTTACGAATAGCTTCCTTTTTATCAAAATAGGTTTTAAAATTAAGCTTAATGGTCACAGATTCTCCCGAATTAAGGACTTTAGGGAGAGATACTTTCAGAATCGTGTTATCCAGTTCTGTTTTCAGTTGCTGCCCGTTTGAGCTAACCGATTCAACTTCCGTCCCCAGATTTTGTGAACGGTACTTACCAAAATTTAAATTATAGTTGTTATGTCTGTACAGATCTGCGGCGTAAGAATCTTTGGTTTGCGCGTTATTGTAGAGATGAAAATAAACAAAAGAAATGTTGTAAGGAGAGTTGTTCCAGTAGGTGAGTTCTTCCACGCCAGTCAGAATATCTGAACTGTCATTAATTTCTGCCTTGATATTATAATGCACATCCTGCTGCCAGTAACCCTCAAAAGGTTTTCGGTTTTTCCAGTAGAGCGGGTTGGTTGCAGAACGGTAATCAATATATTCGGTTTGTGAGAATATACCGGATACCTGCATTAAAATAAGGGCCAGTAAAAAATAGTTTTTATGGAAATGCCAGTTCATATAGGGAAAAGAATTGAGCATAAATATAAGAAACTGTTTAGGTTTCCCGCCCTAAATATTTGTGCGGTCAATTCGGGAATAAAAGTTTTTAATGTGTATTTTTATATACTGATCTATTCCTGATGCGGTTAAAATTTTTAATTCTTTACAGTGCTTTACAAAGTTTTACAATCCTTAAAGCGCAGGATACATTTTCCATTTTAGCGTTCGACTCTATAAGTGGCGAGGTAGGCGCAGCGGGCGCTTCCTGTGTTGATCTTTTTCAATTTACCGGCTATTCAAATGACTTTATCACTGAACTTTTCCCTGGCGAAGGTGCTATTGCAACGCAGGCGGCTTACCTCCAGGCAAATCAACTCAACGCACAAACCGAATTTCTGAGTGGTGACAGCCCAACGCAGCTTATAAACTGGCTGCAGGCAAATGATGTACAATCCACACCTGCAATGCGCCAATACGGAGTTGTAAGGATGAATATGGGCTATCCGCAGTCTGCCGCCTATACAGGAACAAATTGCATGAATTATAAAAATCACATCACGGGCCCTAATTATTCTATTCAAGGAAATATATTACTTGGCCAGAAGGTATTAGATTCTATGGAAGCCTACTTTAACCGCGAGAAGGGCGATCTTGCCTGTAAATTAATGTCTACCATGCAAGGGGCCAAAATGGTTGGAGCAGATTCGCGTTGTGCTCCGAACGGGTCTTCATCTCTTTTTGCATTTTTAAAGGTTACTCAGCCCACAGATACTTTTGGAAGCCCATCATTTTTAATTTCCCTGAAAACGCACAGCAATGCGGCAATTGAGCCAATAGACTCTCTCCAGGTATTATTTAGCGCGGCAAGGTCTTGTAATATTGACCTTGTAGGGTTAGTCAGGAATTCTACCGGAAAGGAAGAGTTAAAGATATTTCCCAACCCTACCAGTGATAAGTTAGGAATAAAACTTAGTCCTGATAATTTGAGATCCCGTTGTATTATCAGGGATATTTCGGGTAAAAAGGTAATTGACAGAGAGTTTCGCGATCAACTGCAATTAAGCACTTTAAATTGGGACCGGGGACTTTATTTTGTGGAGATAAGAACGGCTAAAAACACCTTTATACGCAAGATTATTCTTAACTGACGGGAATCAGGAAGCAAGACCAAAGGGAACCAAGAGGGAATTGTCCTGTCTCTTGGTTCATTTTAGTCCTGAATCATTTTTTAAAGAGAATCAAGAACCATGACAGAAGGGAACAAGGACTGTATAATTCCAGTTCTTGTCTCTTGGTTCATTTTGATCTTGAATCATTTTAAAGGGAACCAAGAACCAGTACATAAGGGAACAAAGACTGTATCATTCCAGTCCTGTCTCCTGGTTCATTTAAGTCTTGCTTCCATGTTTAGAAAACTTTAATCGAGCTGATTTTCAACAAAATATCTCCTATTTTTTTGTGTTTTCGATAAAATGAGTATATTTGCACCCCTATTAAAAATAAACAATGGAAAAACGCTATGAGACGGTCTTCATTTTAACTCCCGTTTTGTCTGATGATCAGGCAAAGGAGGCCGCAAAAAAATTTAAAAAAACCATCACTGATTTGGGAGGCAAGATCGTGAATGAAGAGAACTGGGGCCTGAAAAAACTGGCTTACCCTATTCAAAAGAAAACAACCGGATTCTACCACTTAATGGAGTATGCAGGTGAAGGACAAGAAATTATCAACGCGCTTGAATTAACATTCAAACGTGACGAGCGTATTCTTCGTTTCTTAACTGTGGCTTTAGACAAGCACGCTGTAGCTTATGCTGATAAACGCAAAGGTTTAGTTGCTGACGGAAAAGTAAAGAAAAAAGAAACCGCAACTTCTTAATGGTTTAATAAATTAATTAGAAACAAAAATGGCAGCACCAAAAGATATAAGATATCTAAACCCTCCAACAGCGGAGGCTAAAAAGAAAAAGTATTGCCGCTTCAAAAAAAGCGGTATCAAGTATATTGATTACAAAGACCCTGATTTTTTATTAAAATTCGTGAACGAGCAAGGTAAATTGTTACCACGCCGTTTAACCGGAACTTCTTTAAAATTTCAGCGTAAAGTGGCACAAGCTGTAAAACGTGCCCGTCACTTATCATTAATGCCATACGTGGCCGATTTAATGAAATAATCAATTATTAAGGAGGAAAACAAAATGGAAGTTATTTTAAAACAAGATATTAAAGGTTTAGGTTATAAAGACGACAAAGTAACCGTTGCAAACGGATATGGTCGTAACTTTTTATTACCTAAGGGTATGGCTACCTTAGCAACCGAAAGCGCTAAAAAAATGCACGCTGAGATCTTAAAACAACGCGCTTTTAAAGAAGATAAATTACGTAAAGAAGCAACTGCAAACTCTGAAAAATTATCAGGTGTGAGCATTAAAGTTGGTGCAAAAGCAGGTGAAAGTGGAAAAATATTTGGCTCGGTTACAACCATCCAGATCGCTGAAGCATTGCAAAAAGCAGGTTATTCTGTTGAGCGTAAGAATATCGAAATTACTGAAGATACCATCAAACAATTAGGTACTTATACTGCTAAAGTACGTTTGTACAAAGAAGTAGCGGCTACCGTTACATTTGAAGTTGTAGCAGAATAATTTTAATTCAACTTTGTTAAGAAACCCACTTCATACTTGAGGTGGGTTTTTTGTTTATGTCAGCTGTTCACGCAAAGTTTTTGCAAAAAGAGACACGAATTTCACGAATTGACACGAAAAGAAGGGATTGTGGAAATCAGATTGTTTTCAGTCAGCTGTTTGCACAAAGTTTTTGTAAAAGGGGGACACGAATTCGCTACGGCGAACACGAATTGACACGGAAACTAATGATTGGTGAAAACTAGTGTAATTCGTTTCTTTAAGCAGATACTATTTTCATAAATTAGCACAAAGGCAATAATTATTGCATAAAATTTGTGTCTAAATCTCTTGCCTTAGTTGTCAAAGAGATAGTTATTAATATGACCCACGGCCCTGTATACCTTATTTTTCTCGCTTTCGCAGCTCTTGTAAGCGTGGCCATGTGGCTCGATTATTTCAGGCAGATAGACGTCTTCGAAAAAGAAAATATTCCTTCTCTCCTGGTAGCTTTTATCATAGGTGGATGTACACCCTTTCTTAGTTTATTTGTTTATGATCTGCTGGATAAAGTTGGTTTTGCCGAAAATGGTGAACTTTTGAACGACGCGCTTTTTTCAATATTCGGAATTGGCTTAAACGAAGAACTCTCCA
>JAYSYG010000681.1:0-2883 GCA_043716685.1 Sphingobacteriaceae bacterium
AAACACAATTGCGAAGCACTCAACGAAAACAATTAAAAATAAATAAAAACTGTTGAGTTAAACACTAATGATTATTTAAACTGGCTATACCACACTTCGCCAAGCTCAGTGCGGGTATGACCTTTAAAAAACAATAAAATAAACATATGAAATAGCCATGTTTGCCAAAACACAATTGCGAAGCACTCAACGAAAACAATTAAAAATAAATAAAAACTGTTGAGTTAAACAACTAATGATTATTTAAACTGGCTATACCATATGACCTTTAAAAACAATAAAATAAACATATGAAACATAAACTCGTTATAGCATTTTTATTTATTAGCCTCGGATTTAAGGCGCAGGAAAAAACCAATAAAAAAGACAGCGAATATAAATTCTCTGTTATCAAAAACCTGGAAAATACGCCCATTCAAAACCAAAACCAAACCAGTACCTGTTGGTCGTTCTCTTCTTTATCCTTTTTTGAAAGTGAAATTATCCGCATGGGAAAAGGAAGCGATTTTAACCTGAGCGAAATGTTTGTGGTGAATAAGGTGTACTCTTTAAAAGCCGATAATTATATCCGCATGCATGGGAAGACCAATTTTGGTGAAGGTGGCGGATTCCCTGACGTGATCAACGTTTTAAAGAACTTCGGCATGGTACCTGAAAAAGTATATACCGGCAAAAAAGATGCGAATGCACCGCATAACCATAAAATGCTCGAAACAACATTGAAGAATATTTTATTGCCGGTATCACTTGACGAGACACAAAAACTTGATTTCAGCTTTTTACATAACACCGTAAATTCAGTATGCGATGAATTTCTTGGTAAAGTTCCTGAAAAATTTGAGTACAACGGAAAGTCGTATACACCTAAAACGTATGCAGAAGCAACGGGTCTCAATGCCGACGATTATGTATTTCTTACTTCCTTTTCACATCACCCGTTTTATGCACCCTTTGTTTTGGAAATTCCCGACAACTGGAACTGGCAAACAGCCTATAACCTGCCTTTGAACGATTTCCAGGAAGTAATGAATCACGCGATCAACACCGGCTATACCTTTGCCTGGGGCGCTGACGTGAGCGAAAAAGGCTTTTTACGACAGGACGGCCTGGCCATTATTCCCGAAAATTATTTTGAAAAGATGAGCGAGGAAGATAAAAAGAATATGGGTGTTAAGCCTCAGAAACAAATGGTTATTACCCAGGAACTTCGCCAAAAAGCGTTTGACAACTACGACACACAAGACGATCATGGCATGCATGTGGTAGGAATTGTGAAAGATCAAAACAATACTCTGTATTATATAGTGAAGAACAGCTGGGGCAAAGAAGTGAACCAATGTGACGGTTATTTTTATGCCAGCGAGAGCTACGTATTGTTTAAAACCACCAGTATAATGCTGCATAAGAAGGCATTACCGCCTGCAATCTCTAAAAAGCTTGGTATAACGCAATAAGGGCATTCACTCAGTTCAACAGGCCATTCAATAGGCCGCAGGCGCGTTTAGCCAACTTCTAACAAAATTTTGTTAATTCTACCCAACGTTTTGGCTTGTTACCGCGTATATATTAATGAACTGTTATGCTAAACAAATCTCCCGGTATATTTGAAAAGGTCTTCTCTAAATTCCAGGCGTTTATTGCCAGGATCCGCTTTAAAGGAATGAAGGATAATTTTTTTACAGATATACAAGCACCAATGATGCATGATTACTTCATGCGGCCTTTAAACAACACAAAATACATGCAAATGAAAACACGACAATTAACAATCCCAATGTTCCCTTTAAATATGGTATTGTTCCCGGGAGAGACTACCAAATTATATATATTTGAAGAACGCTACAAACAATTGGTTGACGATTGCCTTGACAACGATGCTTCTTTCGGGATTCCATTTGTTGAAAAAGGAAAAAGACAACGCTTCGGTTGTGAGGTGAAGATCAACCGGATTCTTAAAACTTATGAGAATGGCGGTATGGATATCCTGATTGAAGGCACAAACATATTTGAACTGCTTGAGTTTTCGGAAGTATTACATCCCAAGCTATACGGAGCAGGTCTTATCGAATACCTCAACATCAGTCAGAAAATAATTCTGAATAACCTGCAAGATGCAACAGTAAATTATTTCGGTACTGTTCAGAATAAATTAATTGATTATGAAACTGTAGCAAATCTTACTATTTACAGTGTGGCTTCGGCTTTACAATTAACCCATCCAGAAAAATACCGTTTGCTTGCCGCACAGAATCAACAGTTGCATTTGCTTAACCTGCTTAATTTTATTATTCACATTATTAATACTGAACAGCAATTAAAAGACAGGTTTATTGATAATTAATTTTTATTTCCCGCAGCGCTCAAGCGATCCGGTATCGGATTTGTTTACAAGCTCTCTACACAACGCGGAATCCTAAACCCCTGCCAGGATTGAAATCCCAGCGGGGATTTTTGCTTTAATAATTTTATTGAGCGAAGAAGATATCGAACTACAAACACGCAGACTAATAAATGACGATACCTTAAGGATGTCTTGTACAGCAGGCGGAGTTGGATTTTGAATGTCTTTATCGAGACACTACTAAGTTCTCGATACGTTTTTGCTCGAGGCACAGGCAAAAACCACTTGAACGGGTAATGTCTTAAAAAGAGGTCACGTCGAGGAATAAATTATTTTTAGAAACTGAAAGAACGTTTTAATCCTCCTTTGGCCCCTCGATAGTTGGCACTTTGATCTTATCTGTTTTCTTCAGGCCCTCGGTTATTTCAATATTAATTCCATCAGACAATCCTGTTTTTATAAAACGTTTTTCAAATTTTTGATTTCCGGTTTCCACTTCTACAAATACCTTTTCTTTTTCGAATTGCAAAACACTTTCAGGA
>JAYSYG010000682.1:0-2874 GCA_043716685.1 Sphingobacteriaceae bacterium
GAGGAACGATAATCCAAGCATAGTCATAAAACCGCCAGGAACCCCATGACCAGTGCAATCTGCTGTAACATAAAAGACAGTATCGTTTTTTTCGTGAACCCAGTAAAAATCTCCACTCACAATATCTTTCGGTTTAAAAAGGACAAAACTGTCTTTAAAATGAGAATTAAATTTTTGTTCAGAAGGTATAAATGCGTTTTGTATATTCTTAGCGTAAGTAATACTATCGGTAATTTCACGATTTTTTTCTTCAAGGGTATCCTTTTGACTTTGGATCTCTACTTTTTGGCGCACTACTTCTTCGTGTTTTTGCTCGATCACTTTTTTAGACCGTTCCAGCTCCAGGCGGATCTTAATATCGTTATAGGTTAAGCGGTAACGTGTCCGGATAAGGAATACGCAAAAAACAACAACAGAGAGGGTGATAAGTCCGCCATTTATGAGGAAATCATCAATGGATAGTTTGCTGTTAATTTTGTAAAAAAATATGTTTGCCAGAATTGTTGTGATGCCCAGAAGCAGCGAAAGCCTGAATTCCCAAAGAACGAGCATGCCAACACCTATAAATAATACCATGTAGGCGAAAGCATGCTTTTGAAAATGCGCAATGTCCATCATACTCCACATGTAGGCATTCTGAATAGAGATACCTAAAACGAGAATGAACATACAGGTATAAATGTTTATTCCGAGTACATTTCTTAAAAGTAAAATGAGTGCACTTACAAGTGAAACAACCAGCCTGAAAATAAGAAAGGGTACGAGGTATTCCTTGATAATAAAATAATCGCTTATAAACCAAACGATATTGAGGATGAGGCCAACCCAGCTGGCAACTACGTGAAATTTTTCCGTGGATTTGTCAAACTCATGCTTTACAACACTTTCCGCTATACCTGTTTCCTGCATTGTATTGGGGTTCTATATTTTAGTAACGTTTAAAATGACAGTTTGTTTAATGTCTGCTTTTGAATTTCTGTATACTTACGGGAGGACTTATAATATACGTAACGGGGAGGGTTTCAGATGCGTAGAATTATAAATTTAGAGAGTAGATCCATTTTACAGCATCATCAAACGTGGAAAATAATTTAGAAGGGACGAGTGGTTTATTTACTTTGAGATAAAAATTGGCTACAAGCCTGTAAGCAATGTTGTTTGCTATCATTGCGTAAGCGGCTATTGGTGAATCGGCAGTATTGGAATTTTCCCTTGCTTCTTTTGTAACGGTAACTCCGTCTGAAGCTGAAAAGATATAAGGCAAGTTTTTTCCGGGGATTAAATCCTGGTAAATTGACCGCATAAAGCGCTGTGTTTCAAGATCCAGGGTTGTATTTTTTTTGTAATGGACATGTATAATTCCATCACTTCGCAACTGTATCAAAGCTTCAGGAATGTTAATCTCCTTAAGAATTATTGTTTGAGGAGCAACTATCATCTCATTAATCAAAAAGAAAAGTAAATTAAGATAACTTAAGTCTGTAACAATCCGACATTAAATTTTTTTGTTATGGGCGCGTGATCAGCCATTTCTATTCCCATACTGATCACTTTTCTTGTGTCAAAGGGGTCAATAATGGCGTCGATCCACAAACGTGATGCTGCGTAATACGGAGTGGTTTGTTTGTCGTATCTGTCTTTTGTACGGTTAAATAATTCAGTTTCTTTTTCCGGCGTTATTTCTTCACCATTGGCTTTCAGGCTTGCAACTTCAATTTGTACAAGCACCCGCGCCGCCTGAGAACCGCCCATTACTGCAATTTTTGCAGTTGGCCACCCTACAATCAGCCTCGGATCGTATGCTTTTCCGCACATGGCATAATTGGCTGCTCCATAACTATTTCCAATAACAATGGTGAATTTGGGAACAACGCTGTTAGCCATGGCATTTACGAGTTTGGCCCCGTCCTTAATAATCCCACCTTGTTCACTCCTGGAACCAACCATAAAACCGGTTGCATCCTGCAGGAAGATCAGTGGAATTTTCTTTTGGTTACAGTTCATTATAAAACGGGCGGCTTTATCCGCGCTATCGCTATAAATAACACCTCCAAACTGCATTTCGTTACTTCCACCGGGTTTTTTGCCCTTCACGATTTTACGTTGGTTGGCAACAATACCAACAGCCCAGCCATCAACGCGCGCATAGGTGCAAATGATACTCTGTCCGTATAATTCCTTATACTCTTCATGAACACTGTTATCAACAAATCTTTCTATAATCTCACGCATATCATATTGCTTATCGCGCGAATCGGGAAGAATACCATACGTTTCTTTTACGTCTTTTTTTGGAGCGAGAGATTCGATCCTGTTAAATCCTGCCCTTTCATAATCGCCTACCTTGCTCATGATATTGCGAATACGCGTTAAACAATCTGCGTCGTCTTTGCACTTATAATCTGTAACGCCACTTATCTCACAATGAGTAGTTGCGCCTCCAAGGCTTTCATTATCGATCTGCTCGCCAATAGCAGCTTTTACGAGATAACTCCCTGCCAAAAAAATCGACCCTGTTTTATCGACGATCATGGCTTCATCGCTCATAATAGGAAGATAGGCACCTCCAGCCACACAGCTTCCCATTACGGCAGCCACCTGCAGAATTCCCATACTACTCATTACTGCATTGTTCCTGAATATGCGACCAAAATGTTCTTTGTCCGGAAAAATCTCGTCCTGCAATGGTAAATAAACTCCCGCGCTATCAACCAGGTATATAATTGGCAAACGGTTTTCCATTGCTATTTCCTGGGCACGTAAATTTTTCTTTCCTGTTATAGGAAACCAGGCACCTGCTTTAACAGTTGCATCGTTTGCTACCACAATACATTGCTTGCTACTTACATAGCCAATCATAATAACAACGCCGCC
>JAYSYG010000683.1:0-2873 GCA_043716685.1 Sphingobacteriaceae bacterium
CTGGAGATCAAACGTTTTACCAACTGAAGACTACTCATCTCTAAGCTGAAAATGGCAACAGGCTTGTTAAATTCAACTGCCGCGTTTTTAGCCATAGAAACTACGAAAGCCGTCTTACCCATACCTGGACGCGCTGCAAGAATTAATAGATCAGATTTCTGCCAGCCACCGGTAATCCTGTCCATAGCGGTAAAACCCGAAGGAACGCCAAGAAGTCCATCTTTCTGGTTCGCTGCGCTCTCAATCTCTGTAATGGCTTTCGCAATCAGAGTACTCATTTTGTCGTGCTGTTTACGCACATTAGAATCCAGGATCTCGAAAATGTTTTTTGTGGTTTCGTCCAGAAGTTCAAACACATCTGTGCTATCTTCGTAGGCCGACTTAATAGTTTCGGTACTCAAACGAATGAGCTCGCGTTGTAAATATTTTTGCGCAACGATCCGTGCGTGAAATTCAATGTTTGCAGAAGAAGCGATCCGGTTGGTAAGGGCCGATACGTAGTAAGAGCCGCCAACAATTTCCAGTTCGCCGGTACGTTTTAGTTCCTGGGTTACGGTTAAAATATCAACGGGTTCCGACCGGTTAAACAAAGAAATCATGGCGGTGAATACACGGCCATTCTGTTCTTTGTAAAAAGCTTCCGGACTTAAAATATCAATAACGGTGCTTAGCGCCTCTCTTTCCAGCAACATGGCACCCAAAACAGCTTCCTCAAGTTCGACAGCCTGAGGTGGTAATTTCCCTATTTCATTCGTATTCGGCGATGGTGAAGTTAAAATGCGTTTGCGTGTTTTATTTTGATTGTCTTGATTCATAAAAATTGTGTGGACGGCAAATGTGCGATAAAAATGAGTCATAATAAATTTACGGAAGTTCCGGCCTTCTTCATAAGTTGTGCATAAGTATTGTTCCTATGTCAAAGCCCATTGTTAGTGGGGTTCAGGGCTTCATCCTGCTGTTAATAACATAAAATGTCAATTTTGAACAAAGCCTCTGTTAGGTAAATGTTAATTGTTTAACAGACTTCATTTTCAGTTAATTAAAGATTTGTAGGGAAATTCGTGTTTAAATTGTGATTAATTTTAGTAAATCTTGTATGCGCGTTTTATTTGCCGATTCCAATCATCCCATTCTTCATGAAACGTTAAGCGCAGCAGGCATTACTTGCGATCTTTACTGGGATAGATCTGTCGAAAAACTTCTGGAGATCCTACCGAAATACGATGGCCTGGTGATCCGCAGTCGGTTTAAGCTGACAAAGGAAATTTTAAAAACCGCCACAAAACTTAAATGCATTGGTAGAGTAGGGGCGGGAATGGAGAACATAGATGTGGAATATGCTACTTCCAGACAGATAGCCTGTTTATGTGTTCCGGAAGGCAACAGGGATGCGGTAGGAGAACACGCACTTGGCATGTTGCTGATGTTGCTGAATAATCTCAAAAAAGCAGATGCGGAAGTCCGCAATGGCATCTGGCTCCGTGCTGAGAACCGCGGACATGAGATCAAGGGAAAAACCGTTGGAATTATTGGCTTTGGCAACATGGGTTCTGCTTTTGCAAAAAAACTTTCGGGGTTCGACTGCAAGATCATTGCCTATGATAAATACAAAACCGGTTTTGGTACCGAGTATGTATTCGAAGCAACCTTAAACGATATTTTTAACCAATCTGATATTCTTAGTATTCATCTGCCTTTGACGGAAAGGACAGAGTATCTGATAGATAAAAATTTCCTGGCAAAATTTAAGAAGGACATTTATTTCGTAAACACAGCGCGTGGTAAATGTGTGAAAACAGAACATCTTGTGGAGGCTTTAAAATCCGGTAAGGTAAAAGGTGCCTGTCTCGATGTGTTGGAATATGAAAAGATTTCGTTTGAAGGAATTTCTGTTTCTGATCCCGATAGGTATCGGGAGCCGGCTCCTATGCACTATCTCACTAATTCTGATAAAGTGATCTTGAGTCCGCACATTGCAGGTTGGACACATGAGAGTAATTATAAAATGAGCCAAATGATCGCTGAGAAAATGATTAAAGTTCTTAAAAAGTCGTAGCAAGTTCTCAATTATTATTTGGGCGCCGGGCGGGCTGCACCGGGCTCGCTATCGCTCGGCTTTCCCGACCGAAAAAGGTCGGGAAGAGCTAAACCCTCTGCATCCCTGGCGCGAAACTACGCATATAGAATCTCAACGAAATTCAGGTTTAATCCAGGTATACATCTTGCTTGGTAACACATTCCGTCCTTGCGAGGAGGTACGACGAAGTAATCTCATACACCTGCAATAAAAAATTCACTTACAAAAAGTCTTACTCTAATAATCGAGCGTATAAATCGGACTGGAAACAATATTGGATTTATGCCCCTTTACATCTGAAACAAAACCGGTGAATTTGATGATCTTTTTCTGATCGTTCAGCCTATACTCTCTTAATGGAATTTTAATTTCTCCCTTTATGGATTTCCCCTTGTAATACCCGTTATCAGGTTGTTTGATGGTATTGGTAATGCGGAAGGTATCAAGCGTGATCGGATCTTTTTCAACCTCGAACTTACCTGTTACCGGATTATAGAAAAATGGAATAAAGATGAGGTTTGGTCCCTGGGAGGTATTATCTACAAATATATCACCGTCACCATCTTCATAACCTAAGATCAACACTGCTGTATCCTGCCCGGTAAACGGCGATTTACGGCGGTAATCCAGGTCCTCATAAGTTATTACAGGAACCGGATTTTTTGTTTTTGGCTTCACACAGGAAACCCCAATAAGACCGGCTAAAAATATAATCAGGATAATGCGCATCATTAAGAAATCAATATATAAATTTACAAAATTAAATAGTTTTAGTACCCTGCTGCTTGTTAAAAAA
>JAYSYG010000684.1:0-8788 GCA_043716685.1 Sphingobacteriaceae bacterium
TGCGTGGAAGCAGTTTTTCAGCGGTTAGACGGGGTTATAAGCATTAAAAGCGGTTACAGCGGCGGAACTGTTAAAAACCCTTCCTACCGCGAGGTATGCAACGGAAACACAGGTCATGCTGAAGTCTGCCAGATCGTTTACGATAAAATAAAAGTAAGTTTTGATGAATTACTTGAGGTGTTCTGGAAAACGCATGATCCAACCACTTTGAATAGCCAGGGAAATGATTTCGGGACTCAATACCGTTCGGCGATCTTTTACCATAATCAGGAACAAAAAACAAAAGCCGAAGCCTATAAAAAGGAACTTAACGCTGCCAAGGTATATCCAAATCCTATTGTGACAGAAATTGTTCCTTTCACGAATTATTACCCTGCGGAAGATTACCACCAGAATTATTATAACCAGAATGGAAACGAAGGGTATTGCAAGTTTGTCATTCAGCCTAAAGTAGAAAAATTTGAAAAGATCTTTAAGGATAAGATGAAGAAGCATTAGTCTTTAGAACCAGGAACCACGACAGAAACCTACAAAAAAAGCGGATGAAACATTTCATCCGCTTTTTTATTTATTATCGTTAAAGATTATTTCTTAATCCGCTCCACATATTCTCCGGTGCGGGTATCAATCTTCACCCAGTCACCTTCGTTTAAAAACAACGGAACACGGATCTCAGTACCTGTATCAATTTTAGCAGGCTTTAAGGTGTTGGTAGCGGTATCGCCTTTTAAGCCGGGTTCCGCATAAGTAATTTGTGCTTCTACAAAGGTTGGTGCTTCCGCTAAAATAGCATCATCTCCTTCAAAGCTTATTTTTACTTCCATACCTTCTTTTAAGAAACGGCCACTGTCTCCGAACATAAGTAAAGGAATATGCACTTGTTCAAAAGTTGTATTATCCATTACCACAGCAAATTCTCCTTCGGTATAAATAAATTGCATAACACGGAATTCCACGCGTACAATTTCAACACCTTCGCCGCTTCTGAAACGGTTCTCGGTTTGTTTGCCATTTTTTAAGTTGCGCATTTTAGCCTGGTAAAATGCACGCAGGTTTCCTGGAGTACGGTGCTGGTATTCCATTATCTGCACCAGTTCACCATTAAACCGGATGATCGAGCCTACGTTGATATCTCCTGTATCTGCCATATTATTTTTAATTTAAGATTTAATATTTTGATTAGCCGTTTTCTTCTTCCAGATCGTGTACTACACCCATCGAAGCAAATTTTTCAATGCGTTGTTCTATTCTTTTTTCAGGTTTTATTTTACCGAGTGTTTTTAAATGCTTTTTAATTTCTTCTTTAACGGTTGCAAAAACCTCTTCATGGTTTCGGTGCGCCCCGCCCAGTGGTTCAGGAATTATACCATCAATCAGCCCGTTTTGGCTCATGTCGTGGGACGTAAGTTTTAATGCCTCTGCTGCTTTCTCTTTAAAATTCCAGCTGCGCCACAAAATAGAAGAGCAGGATTCTGGGGAGATAACCGAATACCAGGTATTCTCAAGCATCAATACTTTATCGCCAATGCCAATTCCCAATGCACCACCACTGGCTCCTTCACCAATAATGATACAGATCACAGGAACTTTTAACTGCACCATTTCCAGTAAATTCCTGGCGATGGCTTCTCCTTGTCCGCGTTCTTCGGCTTCCAGTCCCGGGTATGCACCCGGGGTATCAATAAAGGTAACAATGGGTTTGTTGAATTTTTCAGCCATTTTCATGAGACGTAGTGCCTTACGATAGCCTTCAGGATTTGCCATTCCGAAACGTCTTATCTGGCGCATTTTTGTATTGATCCCTTTTTGCTGACCGATAAACATTACAGTCTGACCGTCAATCTCACCAAAACCGCCAACCATGGCTTTATCATCTCCAACAGTACGGTCGCCATGCAACTCTATAAATGTTTTATTGGAAACCGAATCAATGTAGGCGAGGGTATAAGGTCTTTCCGGATGACGGCTCACCTGAACACGTTGCCAGGCAGTTAAATTAGAATAAAGTTCCTGCGTTTTTTCATTCATGTGCGCTTCCAGTTCCTTGATCTTGTCCGTAAGATCAACCTTACTTTTAGAAGCAACTTCCTTTAGTTTGGTTAACTCGGTTTCAATATCCTGAATTGGTTTTTCAAAATCCAAATACGTCATGCTTTATTTAAATTAGTTAGGGCGCAAAGATAGAAATTTTTAAAAAATAGGGATTGGAATCTTATAGGGCTAAACGCCTGATTTTCAGGGTTAAAATAAAAACATTAAATTAATTTAAAATTGAAACCGTTAAACAAACGTTGGAGGAGATTAATTGTACCAGGCCTCTTTTTTGAGTATCTTTATTGATATATTCTGTTACGACAATTAAAAAAAGACAATAAAACATCTGATGAAAAATATAGTGAAAGTTCTCGTTTTTGTTCTGCCTTTGGGAATGTGCTTGCAGTTTTGTAAAAAGGATAAAAAAATGGAGCCGGTCCCGGAACCCGAAAATCCCAAGGTAACTCCTGTGGTTACGTCTCCCGGAGGACTGAAAATACAGTTTAATACTACTGTAGATTCTGACTCTCTTGTATTAGGAAAAACGTATGTGAACGCAAACGGGGATGCGTTTACTGTTTCAAAATTTAACTATTATATTAGCAATATTGTTCTTACTAAAAATGATAATTCTCTTGTCACAATAAATAATTTCTACCAGATCATAAAACAATCAGATATTGTAAGCCGTACAATTAACCTTACTGGAATTCCTGAAGGATCTTACAAAGCACTTAAGCTTATGTTGGGAGTGGACAGTGCCAGGAACCGCTCCGGCGCGCAGACAGGTGGCCTGGATGTAGCGTATGCCAGCGACATGTACTGGAGCTGGAACCAGGGATACATTTTTTTAAAGCTGGAAGGAGCTTCACCGGCCGCACCCTCAACAAACGAGATCTCTTATCATATAGGCGGCTATGGGGGAGCATATAAAACCCAGCGTGAATTCGTATTTAATTTTGTTGTAGAGCAATTAACCGTTGCAGCTTCCAAAACGCCAACACTCAATTTATTGGTGAACGTAAATGAACTATTTAAAAACCCTACACAGGTTAGTTTCGCGCTAAACCCTACCATTACAAGCCCCGGTACAAAGGACGCAAAAATGATTGCAGATAATTATGCAGATATGATAAAATTCGGCAGCCTTAAGAACTAACGATGAAGCAGCTTATAGTTTATTTTCTTTTAACCTGTTTTCTTATTTCCTGTAAGGTAGATCCCAAGATAAACCCGGCATTACCCTCTGGTGGTCTGGTGCAGGTAGTGCCGCAAAACTGGCCGCAGCCGAAATATAAATTTGAAGAAAATCCGATCACAGAAGAGCGTTTTGTTTTGGGACGCGCTTTGTTTTACGAAAATATGTTCAGTAAGGACAATAGCATTTCCTGCGGCTCCTGTCACCAGAATTTTACCGCTTTTGCAAATGCAGAACATAAGGTAAGTCATGGCATTAAAGACCGTCTTGGTAAAAGAAATTCGCCCGGACTGTTTAACCTCGCATGGCATACATCGTTTATGCATGATGGGGGCAGCAACCACATTGAATTGCAGCCGCTCGGGCCCATTGCCAATCCGGTTGAAATGGATGAAGATATTAATGCTGTTATCGCAAAACTGCAGGCCTCTGAAAAATACAGGAGTTTATTTAAAAGTGCTTATGGAGAAGAAGTTGTAACCAGTCAGCGCATCCTCAAATCTTTAGCGCAGTTTATGGGACTCCTCTATTCCTACAACAGCAAATTCGATTATTATAAACGACATGAAAAAAACGTGGTGCTTACTGCGGAAGAACTCAGAGGATATAGCTTGTTCCAGGCGAATTGTGGCGCATGTCATAAAGAACCGCTGTTTTCCGATTTTGAATTCAGGAACAATGGTCTGTCGGTTGATCCAACTTATAAAGATAGTGGAAGGGCGCATATTACCGGAGTTACCGAAGACAGGTACAAATTTAAAACACCAAGTCTCAGGAATATTGAACTGACCAGGCCATACATGCACGACGGACGTTTTGCAACATTGGAAGCGTGTTTGGATCATTACACCGGAACACTAAAAAATACGATTAACCTCGATCCCCTGCTGGTTAATCCTTTGACTTTAAGCAATCAGGACAAAACGGATATTCTTGCTTTTCTGAGAACTCTTACTGACAACGAACTTATAAATGATAAACGTTTTATGGATCCGAATTATTCGCATTAGTATGAGACACATAATTATCTTTAGCAGTATCTTCTTTATTTTTACGTTTCTATTTTCCTGTAAAAAAAATCAACTCGGAGGAAAATCAACAATCTCAGGTAAAGTCATGCATCATTCAAAAGCAATTGCAAATGCAACGGTGTTTATAAAATTTAAGGTTAAGGAATTTCCTGGTGAAGACACAACAGCTTATGATACCAAGGTAAGGGCAGATGTCAATGGTAATTTTACAATTAAATGCTATAAAGGAGATTATTACCTGTACGGAATAGGTTACGATTTCGCTATCCTTCCACCTTATAGGGTTGTGGGCGGTTTTCATATTCGCATGCGTTATAAAGAAAAAGTGGAGACCATTGTTGCAGTCACGGAAGATTAACCAGGTAGAATTTAAATTTTGTCAGTAAAAGTAACTTTTTTAGGAACAGGTACCTCGCAGGGCGTGCCTATGATTGCCTGCGGGTGCAGCGTTTGTATTAGTCCCGATTCGCGTGACAAACGGCTGCGTTCCTCCATCTTAATTGAAACAGCAAGGACGACTATTGTTATCGACTCAGGACCTGATTTCCGGCAGCAACTTCTCCGGGAAAAAACAAAAAAACTGGATGCGGTAGTTTTTACGCACGAACACAAAGATCACATAGCCGGGCTGGATGAAGTAAAAGCATTTAACTTTCTGAACAAAATGCGTATGCCCGTATACGCAACACAGCGTGTTCAGAATGCACTCAAGCGTGAGTTCTTTTATATTTTTGCCGAAGAAAAATACCCCGGTATTCCGGAAATTGACCTGATTGAATTTGATAACGAGGTGTTTAATGTGGGCGATATTGTGCTACAGCCAATCAACGTATTACATTACAAGCTACCCGTAAAAGGTTTTCGCGTAAATAATTTCGCTTACATCACCGATGCTAATTTTATTCCTGAAACAGAAAAGAACAAATTAAAAAATCTGGATGTACTTGTATTAAATGCGCTGAGAAGAGAACCGCATGTCTCTCATTTTACATTTGAAGAGGCTATCGATATAGTAAAAGAACTCAATCCCCGCAAGGCTTATTTTACGCATATTTCGCACCAGCTGGGCTTGCACGAAGAACTTAATAAAGAACTGCCTGAAAATATTGAAATGGCAATAGATGGATTACAGCTTATTATTTAGAGTTACCTTTCAAATTAGTTTTCTAAACTAACCGGGGAATCAATCAAACTTAAAAAAGAAAAACACAACAGCAGCCCATTCTTTCTGCACATTTTTTGCATAGCCAATTGTTGAATGTGTAGCGTTTTCTACTGTTCCATCTGCTTTCACATAGCCAATTGTAGAGTGAGTAGAATTCTCAATCGTACCATTATCTTTTACATAACCTATGGTACTATGTTTACTGTTCTCTATCGTTCCATCAGACCGTATATAACCAATTGTGGAGTGGGTAGCGTTCTCGATCGTTCCGTTGTTGCGGAAGTAACCTTTTGTGGAGTGCGTGCTATTCTCAATAGTACCATCCTGTTTAATATAACCTGTGGTGGAATGTGTGCCTGATTCCAGTGTTTGCGATACGCCAGCAAGTGAACATATAAAGAGTAAAATGAGGAGCGTATTTTTCATTTTGTGATTTTAACACGAAGGTATTATTTTTTTAGCCGCAGATGCTAGGGTATCGGATTCGTGAAATTTTTTAATCTGGTATTGCGACTTTTTTTATCTTTTTGACTTTCTTAATGATCTTTGTGCACCCCTTGTGTTCTTTATGATTGATGAATATCTGTAATCCGTTAAATCTGTGGCGTATTTTGACGGGCTTTTTCCAAAGATTATTTAAATTTACACCATGGCCGACGATCTTATAATTACAACAAGTAGCAAAGAAGAAAAGTATAAAGAGTTAATTCCTCAAATAAAAGCCCTGGTAGAAAATGAAAAAGACCTCACTGCAAACCTGGCAAATATTTGCGCTGCTCTTAAATACACACTTGGTTTTTTCTGGGTTGGATTTTACCTGGTAAAAGAGGATCAGTTGGTACTTGGGCCATTCCAGGGTCCCGTTGCCTGCACCCGGATCAATAAGGGAAAAGGAGTTTGCGGTACCTCATGGCAAAAAAAGGAAACAATTACAGTGGACGATGTTAAGCAATTCCCGGGACATATTGCCTGCAGTTCATTGAGTAAAAGTGAGATCGTTCTTCCGGTGTTTAATTCACAAAACGAAGTAATGGGCGTGCTGGATGTGGATAGCGATGAACTAAGTTCTTTCGACAAAACCGACGAAGTGTATTTAAAACAAATTATAGCTTTAGTACAATTTTAATTTTTTAGTTTCTTTATGGATAAAACTTCTGCCGAAAAAAAAATCAAACAGCTTTCTGCCGAACTGGAGCAGCACAATTATAACTACTATATTTTAGACCAGCCAACGATCAGTGACTTTGATTTTGATAAATTGCTGGAGGAGTTAATCTCTCTTGAAAAGCAATTCCCAGAGTTTCTTTTTCCTAATTCTCCCAGCCAAAGGGTAGGGGGAACTATCACAAAAGTATTTACTGCAGTGAAACATAAGCACCCGATGCTTTCTCTTTCAAACAGCTACAGTGAAGAGGATATGATAGATTTTGATCGCAGAGTACAAGAAGGTCTGGGACACCAGGCAAACGATCTGTTCTCTTCTTCTAAAGTAACGTATGTTTGTGAATTAAAATTCGACGGACTCTCTATTGGTCTTACGTATAAGGACGGAGAACTTCTACAGGCAGTAACCCGCGGTGACGGGGTTCAGGGAGACGACGTAACCACCAACGTAAAAACAATAAAATCGATTCCTCTAAAACTAAAAGGTAATTACCCTCCTTTATTTGAGATTCGCGGGGAAATATTTTTACCAAGAAATGTGTTTGATGCCATCAACAGGGAGCGCGAAGAAATTGGAGATGTACCACTTGCAAATCCGCGCAACGCAGCCAGTGGAACCATGAAAATGCAGGATAGCAGGGTGGTTGCATCCCGGAAGCTGGATTGTTATTTGTACAATATCATTGGCGACGTTCCTTTTAAAAATCATTTCGAAAGTCTTGCAGCCGCGAAGAGTTGGGGATTTAAAATAAGTGAGTATTCTAAACTGGTGAGCAGTATGGATGAGGTTGTGGAGTTTATTCATACCTGGGACAAAAAACGTTTTGAACTGCCTTTTGATACGGATGGAATTGTTATTAAAGTCAACGATTACAAACAACAGTTGCAATTGGGCTTTACAGCTAAATCTCCACGCTGGGCTATTGCCTATAAATTTAAAGCAGAGCAGGTGAGTACCGAACTGCTTGAGATTACTTACCAGGTAGGAAGAACCGGCGCTATTACTCCTGTTGCAAATTTAAAACCGATAGCTCTGGGTGGAACAACGGTGAAACGTGCTTCTCTTCACAATGCCGATATTATTGAAAAATTGGATGTGCGTCTTGGCGACCAGGTATTTGTAGAAAAAGGTGGCGAGATCATTCCTAAAATAATTGGTGTAGATCTTACAAAACGAAAATCCGATTCAGAAAAAACAGAGTACATTACACACTGTCCTGAATGCAATGCGCTGCTTGAAAGACACGAAGGAGAAGCAAATCATTTTTGCCCGAACGAGATGGCTTGCCCGCCACAGGTAAAAGGGAAGATGGAACATTTTGTTGGAAGAAGGGCTATGAATATTGATTCGCTGGGCGCTGAAACAATAGACCAGCTTTACAAATCAGGCCTGGTGAAAAATATCGCAGATCTCTATGATCTGAAAAAAGAACAATTGCTTTCTCTTGAAAGGATGGCTGAAAAATCTGCACAAAATTTACTCGACGGATTAGAGGCCAGCAAAAATGTGCCCTTTGAAAGAGTCTTGTTTGCTATTGGTATCAGGCACGTGGGAGAAACTACGGCGAAAAAAATTGCAAAAAAAGTAAAGTCGCTTAATGTTTTGATGAATTCCACTAAAGAAGAGTTATTAAGTATTGATGAAGTAGGTGGCATTATTGCAGAAAGCATTGCCGAATTTTTTACCGATGAAAAAAACCGGAGCATTATAGAACGACTTAAAAAGGCAGGCTTGCAATTTGAACTTAGCCAGGAACAGCAGCAGGCGGGCAGTGAAAAATTAAAGGGTTTCACCTTTGTTATCAGCGGTGTTTTTAATTCACACAGCCGCGATCAGCTAAAAGACATGATAGAATTTCATGGAGGGAAAAATTCGGGTTCTATCAGCGGTAAAACATCTTATCTGCTGGCCGGTGATAATATGGGACCTGAAAAATTAAAAAAGGCACAGAGTCTTGGTGTCAAGATTATAAGTGAGGATGATTTTGTGACGATGATTGGGGCCTGACTTTAAATCAATTTGCCGCGATGATTGGAAATAAAAGGATTTTTTTGTGCTTACAAAAGTACGTCTCGAACATCCTCGTTTCCTTTGTCGCTCAAACGAGAAGTTTGTGTTACAATTTTTTAAACCACATAGGGACATAGACGGGATAGGCATACTAACTGCCTATAAGTTCGACATAGCAATGTTTT
>JAYSYG010000685.1:0-2873 GCA_043716685.1 Sphingobacteriaceae bacterium
CCGATAAGATTAAAGATCATACCTTTCATTAAAGTACTTGTTGGTGGCTTTTGAGATGTATCAAACCCCAATTCCTTTGCCCAGGCTTTGCCAAATAAAGGCGTGTACCAGATAAACCCAAGAACAAAATGTGCGACTACCGCGATAATAATCGCAATAAAATTAATGTGAATGTTTGGTTCCATATTTTATTGTTTTAAATTGTTTATATAATACTAAAGTAAAAAGAAAAATCATATAACAAAATCCGGTTTAATGCCCTTTCATTCACAAATCATTAATCTTTTCTGTTCAAACTGTCTCCTGCCCATTCAACCGTATTTAAAACCATTCCCTTTTTTATTTAAAAGTCGATCATATTTATTGTTTAATTTTAAACAGTGAGCTTCCTTAAAGAAAATATTTCCATTGCTATCGATTCTATTAAAGCGAACCGTTTAAGAGCAGTCATTACGATGCTGATTATCAGTATTGGTATTATGGCATTGGTTGGCATTTTGTCGGCTATTGACGCCATTAAAAACGGGATCAACGATAATTTTACCAGCATGGGCGCCAATACCTTTACTATCCGCAACGCCGATGTAAATATTCGTGTTGGGCGCAAAGGACGGAAAGCAAAATCATATGAACCCATTTCTTACAAAGAAGCAGTTCGTTTTAAAAATGAATTTGAATATCCGGCGCTCACTTCCGTATCAACAATGGCCAGCTTTTCAGCCAGGCTAAAATTCGGAAGCATTAAAACAAATCCCAATATTCAGGTGTTTGGGGGCGACGAAAATTATATTCTTACCTCCGGTTATGAACTTGAAAAAGGAAGAAATTTTACTCCGGCAGAGATAGTGGGAAGCACACATATTACGCTCATTGGCAAGGATGTTGAGACTGCCTTATTCGGATTGAAGGGAAATGCAGTAGATAAGTTCATTAAAATTGGTTCGGGCAGATACAAAGTAATTGGTGTTTTAAAACCAAAAGGGAACAGTGCGGGATTCGGTGGTGATAAAATCTCGGTGATACCGCTGAATACCGCCCGCCAATATTTTGGAAGACCTGATATGAGCTTTACCATTAATGTGCTCACAAAGAACAGCCTGTTAGTGGATATTCTACTGCACGAAGCCGAGGGTGTATTCAGAAAAATAAGAAAAATTCCAATAACTGCGCACTCTGATTTCGACATTGTGAAATCAGATAACCTGGCAAACATACTTATAGGTAATTTACAAAAAGTAACGATGGGCGCTACGATCATTGGTCTGATTACCTTATTGGGCGCCGCTATCGGCCTTATGAATATAATGCTTGTGAGCGTTACCGAACGTACACGTGAGATCGGGATCCGCAAAGCGATGGGCGCTACACAAACGATCATTAAAAATCAATTCCTTATCGAAAGCGTTGTTATCTGTGTTATGGGTGGACTGATAGGGATCCTGTTCGGGATCGTCATTGGTAATTTTATCAGCTTTGCTTTAGATACCGGCTTTTTCATTCCCTGGTTCTGGATCATTACAGGGGTAATTATTTGTATCGTCGTGGGCTTGTTAAGCGGCTACCTTCCCGCAAAACGCGCGTCTAAATTAGATCCGATCGATAGTTTGAGGTTTGAGTAGTTAGTCGCGAGCCAGGAAGTAAGACTCAAAAGACGCAAGACTAAATCCTGATTTGTCCCGGCCCCTGGCTTCCTTTAGTCCCTTCGTGCTCCTGCTTCATTACTTTCCGTAACTCACCGCAATGATCTGGATCTTCCTTTCAGAAGCAGCATAAGGACTATAAATGGAATTTTTCTTATCTCTTAAATCATCGCTCACTTTGCTGGCTGGTAACTCGCCTACACCCACAAATTCAAAAATAATCTTCCCCTGCCCTTCCACATGGTTATTAATATATTTATAAAAGACTCCGTTATTGTATTGTTTAAAAAACATAGTTAAACTGCTGATCCGGCGTTTTGCAAGGTTAGTATTGTAGTCGCTGCTTGCTAAGGGACTACAATACCCCTTCAATGTTATTTTTACAGTCTCTTTATTACGTAATACTTTTTCGAGCATTTCAGAAAAACGCTTAAGATCGTCGAGACCGGCATCAACGCTATCAGTAAAAAAATTCTCAATTTTATTTCTTGCGAGATTTTTTGCAGTGCTTTTAAGGTCTTTTGAATATTCGGTAATGTACTGAGGAGCTAATAATTTATAGTCGTTAAAGGTTGTTTCATAGTTTTTAATGGTAGTTGTATCCATCCTTTTTGGATCCGGCTCATCGTTATGAAAATACAAAGTCAATGGTACTAATAGTTTTAATTGTTCCTTTACGATGTGCATTGTATCGATAACCTTTGCAGGCGGCGCAAGCGTATCGGTAGTCAGTGTAAATCTGTAAATATCATTACAGCAATTTAATTTGTTTTCAAAAAAAGATCCTTTCCTGTTACTGGAGAGATAAATGCGTTTTCCATCCTTGCTTAAAGAATAATAGACGTCGTTATAGCTGCTATTTATTGCAGAACCTGCGTTTTGTGCCTCTGAAAATACGTTGTTAACGAACTGGCTTTTAAAAATATCGAATCCTCCCAGGCCCATGTGCCAGGTACTACTGAAATACAAGGTATTTTCCTTGCTTACAAACCAGGGTGTGATCTCATCATCGGGTGTGTTTATTTCTTTGCCTGCGTTTACCGGATTCTCATAAGTGCCATCTTGCTTTTTAATAGCGTACCAGATATCAAGTCCCCCTTCTCCACCGGGCCTGTTGCTCGCAAAAAACAAAACCATTTTACCGTTCATAATTCCAAAGTTCGGTTGAGTTGTGCTTACCGAAGGCTGGTTCACAGGCTCTTCCATGCGTACTGCCTGTTTCCATTTTTTATT
>JAYSYG010000686.1:0-2872 GCA_043716685.1 Sphingobacteriaceae bacterium
GGATTTTTTCCAAAGGCAATAATTACTTTGTCGAAGATACGCTCTGCCTTTTGTAAAACATTGTGATGGCCCTTGTGAAAAGGATTAAAACTTCCGCAAAATAAACCGATCAAAGGTTTTCTATATCTTACATATTCGATCAGTGTATCCAGTTTTCCATTTTTATTCAGTGAATTCAACACTTCAATACGTTTGGGCAGGTAAATAGTATGATCCAAAAACTGGAACTCTTTAAAGATCTGCTGCTCGTACTCAATAAGTTTTTCCAGCGGCTGTTGCAGGATGTCCAGGTCGGCATCTATTAAAAGTTGAGATCTCTTATCAGATGCTTTATGTGATTTGGTATCTAAAATAAACTGTTTGATCTGGTTAATTCTTTCTGAGGACAACTTTACTTTTTTCGCTTCAACTTCAAATAGAGCCGCAGATCTTTCTTCATTATCAGCGGCTTTTGGATCATACACTGAGTCGTGATATACTGCAGCCAGAAATAAGTCATCATCCGTTGAACCTGATTTTTCCAACAAAGAAACGACATCGATCAAATGTTCCGTTGTATGATAAAACCTGTGCTTATCCTCATAATTCTTTAAAACAGAATCGTGGAAGCCAAGACTTTTTAATTTTTCAGAAATATAGGTTTTGTCTACCATTTCTATTTTTTTGCTGCCAGATAATACAAGGTGCTACAATTGTTTTCGTCCAGCACTATATTTGCCTGTTTCTTAATTTCTTCGCGTGTTACAGCGGCGTATTTTTCAATTTCCTGGTTAATAAGCGCTGCGTCGCCCAATAATTCAGAAATAGCAAGATTGGTGGCTTTTGTAAGAACATCGGTCTCGCTGAACGTTACGCTTGATTCCACCTTGTTTTTGCATTTCTGCAGTTCATCTTCTCCAACCAACTCGTTCTTTATCTTTTCAAGTTCGTCAAAAATACCTTTTTCGGCATCTTCCATTTTTATGTGATCAGGCGTTTTTCCACTGATCACAAAAAGGCCTTTATCAAAATCGCCCATAACATACGCGCTGATCTCTGTAAATAATTGCTTTTCTTTTATGAGTGTTTTGTAAAGTCGTGAGGAATTTCCCCTGCTTAAAATATCTGAAATAACATCAATGGTGTGGTACTCGTCATCCTTACGAGAGCACATGTGGTAAGCCTTGTAAATAGAATTTGCAGGAACATCTCTTTCAACTGTTAATCTTCTTGGCTCTGTCTGTTTTGGCTCTACAGGCAAATTCCGTTTTGGTTTTTCAATACTTTCTATAGACGCAAACCATTTTTCACACAGTTCTTTTACGTAAATCAGCTCAACATCACCTGCAACAACGAGAATTGCATTGGCAGGATTGTAATGCTTCTTAAAAAAAGACTTCACATCTTCCATAGTTGCATCTTCAATGTGCGAAATTTCTTTACCAATGGTAGCCCATTTATAAGGATGGTTTTTATACGCCAATGGACGCAAGAGTAACCATACATCCCCATACGGTTGATTCAGGTATCTTTGTTTAAATTCTTCAATTACCACATTTCTCTGTACTTCAAGGCTTTTTTCGGTAAATGCAAGACTTAGCATACGGTCACTTTCCAGCCAGAAAGCCGTCTCAATATTTTCGGAAGGTACGGTACAGTAATAATTGGTAATATCGTTGGTGGTAAACGCATTATTCTCGCCCCCAACGAGTTGCAAGGGTTCATCAAAACTGGGGATATTAACACTTCCGCCAAACATTAAGTGTTCAAAAAGATGGGCAAAACCTGTTTTGCTTTCATCTTCATCACGCGCGCCAACATCGTATAAGATATTTACGCAGGCCAGGGGTGTACTTTTATCCTGGTGAACAATAACAGTAAGGTTATTTTTTAGTGTGAACTTATCAAATTGGATCATAAAGGAATAATGAAAACTTTAAAATTAAAGATTAAATAGATGAAATTCTAACGAGCAGGGATTATATTTATAATGTAAGCCTGGATAAGCTGTGAATACAGTTGGTAAATTCAGAATATAGTTCGTTAACAATCTCAGCAGCTGGTTTTATTTCTTTAATGCCTGCACTTACCTGACCAATTTCCAGTTCACCTTCATCCAGATCTCCTTCAAACATTCCTTTTTTTGCTCTCGCTCTTCCCAGCAGATTAGTAAGTTCTTCACTACTGGCGCCACGTTTTTCTGCCTCCTGCACAGTGTTAAAGAATTTATTTTTTATAAGGCGAACAGGAGTTAGTTGTTTAAGTGTTAAAAGTGTATCCCCTTCATGCGATCCAATAACTGCGGCTTTAAAATTGGGATGCCCGCTGCTTTCGGCGCTTGCTACAAAACGACTTCCAACCTGCACAGCTTCCGCACCGAGGGCAAAAGCCGCCGCCATCTGGTTCCCGAAACCAATACCACCCGCAGCTATAAGCGGTAGCTTTACTGATTTTCGTATTAAGGGAATGAGTACCATTGTTGTACTTTCTTCCCGTCCATTATGTCCGCCCGCCTCAAAGCCTTCTGCAACAATAGCATCAACGCCGGCTTCTTCACACTTTACGGCAAATTTAACAGCGCTTACTACATGCACCACTGTGATCCCCTTTTCCTTTAGTTGACTCGTCCATGTTTTAGGGTTGCCTGCACTTGTAAAAACAATTCTCACTCCTTCCTCAAGTATTACTTTTATATGTTCCTCAATATTGGGATAAAGAAGGGGAACATTAACACCAAAAGGTTTTGAGGTCGCTGCCCTGCATTTTTGAATGTGCATTCTGAGTACTTCCGGGTACATGCTTCCCGACCCTATTAAACCTAGCCCCCCTGCATTACTCACGGCACTTGCCAATTCCCAGCCGCTACACCAGATCATTCCGGCTTGAATGATGG
>JAYSYG010000687.1:0-8779 GCA_043716685.1 Sphingobacteriaceae bacterium
GTGGGGTCAGTTTGCTCCGGAATACTGGGGTCAGTTTGTTCCGTAATGGAGGGGTCTATTTGGAGCGGTTAAGTGGGGTCTGTTTGTGCGGAATTTCCAATTATCAAGAAAACATATGTTCAATAAGGTTAATCTAATCCCAAAGAAATCCTAAATACATTAGATTTCCCGGTTTCCTCGAAATGAGCAGATTATTCTATCTTTACATCGCTCTGCAATAAGTCCTAACCCATTTATTTAGCAATGTAAGGTCAATGAAAACGATTCCGATAAGGCATATTAATACTGTCAAAAAAGAACCGGATCTTTCTGAAAGCTTTAGTATCCGAGACGTTAAGGATATGCTGGCCGGGAAGGATATGGATCAGGAACTTCACAGGCACGATTTCTTCTTTATTCTTGCTTTGAAGAAAGGTTCAGGTAGTCACGAAATAGACTTTGCACCTTACCAGATTGATGATAATTCACTTTTCTTCATGCGGCCAGGCCAGGTTCATCAACTCCAATTGAAAGCCGGAAGTACGGGTTATCTGATGCAATTCAATACGGACTTCTATTATCCAAGCGATAAGGCCTCAGGGCAGTTATTGCGAAAAGCCAGCAGCAAAAGCCTTTGTCAGTTGGACGGCGAAAGAATTAAAAAGTTACTTCAGATTCTGAGCTATATTTTCCAGGAATATTCTGACAAGCAGGAAGGATACCAGGATGTAATTAAGGCGAATCTAGGAATATTCTTTATCGAGTTTGTAAGACATCGGCAAAATATAGAAGCACCTGTTTCCAATGACGTCTTATATCCTCAGGAACGTACTGATGAGTTACTTGCGCTCTTCCAAACGCATATTTCGACCAACAAGCAAGTATCTTACTATGCCGACCTGCTGAATCTTTCTTCTTATCAACTTAACGCAATTACAAAGGCCACCCTTGGTAAAACCTGTTCCGAACTTATTAATGAGTTTATTATCCTTGAAGCTAAAAGGTTTCTGCTTGCCACATCTAACCAGGTAAACCAAATTGCCTACCACCTGGGCTATGAAGATGTATCTTACTTTATCAGGTTCTTTAAAAAGCATACAGGGTTTTCACCTGAGGCGTTCCGGCTTAATTCTAAATAATCCTACCAAACTTCATTTTTGTCCTATCCTGGGAGCCTGACCTGCGGCTACTTTTGTCGAATATTCAAAAGTAATCCTCCAAAAATGAAATCCTACTTCCTAATTTTTCTTTTCGTTTCTGTAAGCCATTTTGCAAAAGCTCAGGACACGATCAAGTTCAACAAGCCTAAATCTCCAATTCCTGCCGAGCTTCTTGCAGGAAACAATAGGTTGTATTACCAATTGATATTCAATAGAAAAATTACAAAAAACAACAAGGTTGGCCTGTTAAATATTTCTTCGTTAGCCGCAGACTATAAAAATGATATTTCTAAAAACGAGTACCTAACCACCAATGTGCTGTATTATGAGATATACAAAGGATTCAGCGTCCATACAGGTGCTTCTTTTAACACAGTGGAAGGAATTAAACCCTGCATTGGATTGCAATACTTCTATGCAAATAAATCCTTCCTGCTTCTTTACCTTCCGACTTATTTTTATTTACATGACCAGAAAATCGCCAATTTGGTGATACTTGAATATAAGCCCAGGTTAAACAAAAACTGGTCAATTTATACACGATTGCAGGCATCTTATGCTCACAATACAGAGAAGAACAGCCACACCCGAAGCTATGTCTACGCACGTTTGGGATTGACCTATTCAAATTACACTTTTGGCATTGGAACAAATTCAGATTGGTATGGCCCAAAGAAATCTTTCAAAAATAATGACGGATTCTTTTTGAGAGTTACTATCTAAAAGGATTTTCAGCCCAGTCCTATAGAAGTGCAACTTTGTCCTATCATAAAGACTTCAGCTGAAAGTACCTTTGTTGTATAAATCAAATTAAAAAACACAACATCATGAGTAAAACTAAAATGAAATTAATGGGCGCTTTAAAAATATGGGTAGTGATCTATCCTTCTATTACACTGTTTCTTTACCTGTTTGGACCAGCCTTATCCACTCTACCCTTATATCAAAGAACATTCCTTCTTACTATATCACTTGTTCCGTGGATCGTTTTTGCGGGCGTGCCATTCGTGAACTATATGATCAGCCTCGTTTCTCCGAATAACGAAAAAAAATAAGTGCAAAAAATGTCATTATCAAGGCGTAAATTTATAAAACTAAGTGGCATAGCATCTACTGCACTTATTTTACCATTTAACTTAAAAGGATTTTCAAACTATAATCAAATGAACGAGAACAACAATTTTGACGTAATAATTATTGGAGGCAGCTACTCAGGACTCTCAGCTGCTATGGCATTGGGAAGGGCATTGAAACGCGTTTTGATCATTGACAGCGGCAAGCCCTGTAACAGCCAAACGCCGCATTCGCACAATTTCATTACCCAGGACGGAAAAACGCCCAAAGAAATTATGATGCTTGCTAAGCAGCAAGTAGAAAGGTACAACACAGTAGAGTTTTTCAGCGGCTTAGCAATAAAAGGTGTAAAAAAGGACAAGGGATTTGAAATTCAGACAGAATCAGGTGAACTGTTTCTTTCAAAGAAACTAATTTTCGCGACAGGTGTTAAAGATCTAATGTCTGACATTAACGGCTATTCAGAATGTTGGGGTATATCAGTGTTGCATTGTCCGTATTGCCACGGCTACGAAGTTAAAAATGAGAAAACAGGTATTCTCGGGAATGGAGACTATGGATTTGAGTTCTCAAGTCTCATAACAAATTGGACAAAAGATCTCACACTTTTCACTAATGGAAAATCGACATTAAGTGCAGAGCAAACCATAAAACTCAAAGACCACCATATCAAAATAGTAGAAACCGAAATCAATAGATTCGACCACGCTGATGGCCACGTCCAGAATGTCATTTTGAAAGACGGAACTACTTTTCCTATGAAAGCAATGTATGCCAATAGTTTGTTCGAGCAGCAGAGTCCTATTCCCAAAACATTAGGATGTGAATTGACGGATGATGGGTACATTAAAACAGACACGTTTCAAAAGACTTCGGTTAAAGGGATTTTTGCATGCGGCGATAATACCACCCGCATGCGTACTGTTTCAAATGCAGTAGCTATGGGAACAAAAGCCGGAATGACTTCCAGTAAAGAAATCATTTTAGAGGAATTCTAATTTATCTTATAATTCACGTCAATTATTAAAAGCCCCTGACTTACCAGTTGGGGGCTTTTAAATTTTTCATTTTATTCATCGCGCCTAAAAGATAAATCACAATTTTAAATTAATCCTATCCAAGTTCACTTTTGTCCTACACTGCTTCGTGGTAGTGGAGGTAACTTTGTAGTATAAATAAATAAAAAAATAAAAACAAAAATGGAAACTAAAAAGAAAATTATTATCGTAGGAGCGACAGGCACTATGGGCAAGCACTTAACAGCAGCGTTTGAAAAAGATCATGAAATCATAAGAGTTGGCGCTAGTGACGGAGACATTCAGGCAGATATTACCTCGACGGAGTCTATTGAAAATTTGTTCAAACAGGTTGGTTCGTTTGATGCTCTTATAAGTACCGCCGGACCTACTTATGTTGGTCCCTGGAAAAAAATGACGGATAAAGAATTCAGAAAAGGTCTTGAAGGTAAATTGATGGGGCAGATTAACTTAGTATTGATCGGACAACACTACATCAACCCTAAAGGTTCCTTTACTTTGATCACAGGTGGCTTAACTCATGAGCCGCAATTAAATTTCGCCAATGCTTCCGCAGCTAATGGTGCCGTTGAAGCTTTTGTTAGGGCAGCAGCCATTGAATTAGAAAATGGCATCCGCATTAATGCGGTAAGTCCTACTGTTATTGAAAATTCCCCTCAGTATTTCCCCTTTTTTCCAGGAGAAATTCCTGTAACGATGAAACAGCTTGAATACGGCTTTCGAAAAAGCGTTTTCGGTGCAAATACTGGGCAGGTTATCAAACCATAAAATTTTTAATCCTATAAGAATACGGCAGGTCATTATTCGTAATGACCTGCTTATTTCCGTCTACCTCACATGAGAAGTACAAACAATTGCCCATTACTAAGAAAAAAAAGAATTATAAAACGCATACTGACTTACTCAGAAATTTACGCGCTTGACTATTTAAGGACCTTAACTCTAAGAGAACTGATTTTTATCCAAAAAAGCAATTTAATTGAGTTATCAGTTAAATTAAGATATAAAAGAAGGCATACCCTATCGAACTAATTATTTAAAGTTCTGCTAATTCCTTTAGTTTTTGATTCATTTGTTCAAACCCCTTCTTTGTATTGTTGTCAAGTTGTTTTTTGAACAGGGGTACAAGGATTCCTTTGAATTTTTCACTTTGCCTGAAAGTGGTTGTTCCGTTTCCATTGTCAATAAGCTCAAATTTATGCTTACCGTCAAAAAGACCGGCAAACATTAAATGTCCGAGCCAGCTTAGCTCTTTGTTAGGTTCAAAACTCAGAACTTTCGGTTTAAAGGTCATTCCTTTTGCTTCCGGAGGTTCTATTCTCGCCGTAATTTTATTTCCAATTTTCACATCGCCGTTTATAGATTTTATAAAAGGATTCCAAGCTGGATAATTCTCGAATTTGGTGAGAATTGCCCACACCTTGTCGGGAGTAGCATGGATTAAAATTTCCGTCTTAATTTCTTTTGCTGTTGATGTCCCACTTAAAAATGTGACTAAAATTGCTGTTGTTAAATATTTCATTTGTTTTGTTTTTATTTAAGTTACATTCCTGTTCGCTGTTTCTTTTCGTATTAAAATATTTCCAATTGAGACTGCTAGTATTAAAGTCAAAACTGAAAACATCTTTTCAAAAGTTGTTTGGGCCAAAATGTTTCCAATGGTATTAAGGATAAAGACCAAAAAGAAAATCCACAGTGTGCCATCCACTATTTTTTTATTGAATTGAAATTTCAAATAGTTTCCTTTCATTAGTAGAATTAAGATCAAAAACAGATTTAAAAGACCTGAAATTATCTCAATGGTATACATTTCGTCTTCTGTCTTAAGTCGCCCACCCCAGACTATAGTGTACGGTATGAGTTTTACTAGTATACACAAATGAAAAACAGTCATTATTAGAGTTATAAATAGAACTACCTTTATATAAATGATTGCTTTCATTTGATGTATTATCTATTTTGTCGAGTATGTCTTGCTAAACATAGAGTATTGTTCCTTCATCCAATTTTTGTAACGCATCACGTTTTACGAATAAGGAATGCGTAAGAATCAGGACTCCAAAGACAATGACTGCTTTTATACAATCGGTCGTGTTATTAACTGAGAGTGCAGAAATAAAAGCAAAGATTACGTCAAACGTAAACCCTGCAAATGCCCAGTCCTTTAGCCGTTTGATATTAGGTATTAACAATACAATTACTCCGCAAATTTTTGCAACTCCAAGTGCTGCAATAAAAACGGGCGGATAGCCCATTTTTAATGTTTTGAGGTAGGTAGATGGGTTTTTCGTTAACTCTCCAAGGCCACTTATTAGGAAGAACGCTGCCAGGAGTAAAAGTAACGACCAATACACATAAGACTGTTTTTTACTGTTGTTTTGTATTTTTGTATTACTCATATTTTAGTAGATTAAATTTTTGAATCTTTATTTTATGGGACAAGTACCGTTTTTGTTGCAACAGTCGACATATTAAACCAGCCAACGGCCTTTTGAGCTGTTGAAGCCGGTGTTACGAAATTCGTTCTGACGTTTTCCGGTGTTGTAGCAAACAAACCGCCATTGCTAATTTGAGCAGCTGCCTGTTGAAGGAAATCGCGGCTGGATCTTGTAATGGAGTGTATCTCCACTTTGCATCTGTCTGAACTTTGATACCTTTTTGAACCTAAAAAAGTCGTAGTTGGTGTAAAATAGATGCTGTCTATCCCTGTTGGTGAAACAGCGCCGTCCGTGCCATCTATGGAAGTAATGAGATCGCCCGGGCTACTAAAAAGAGTGTCATTTCTGAACGTTTTCACCCAATAGTAATCTGCCACAGCGTCAACCTTGTCTTTTGCTACCAGGAAACAATAATAAAAATTTCCCTCGGCACCCAGTTCACCGTTAATACCATTATTCAGTTCCACATCAATAGTTTCTACTACAGCACCGCGTTTTTGTTCCGCCAGAGCGGTGTACTCCACTCCATCAATTGAAATGTTTAGTTTATACGTATGATTCGGTCGGGCAATGGTATCTGTTGAACCAATATAAAATTCGTAATTCCCGTTGTCTGAATAATTAAACGTGTAATTAATATTCGTAGTGAGATCGCTTAAAATCACTACGGCGTTTGTAACTGGCTCTGCTCGTTTGCCACTGAAGTAGCCATCACTATTCGTGATCCTGACCTTTTGTGTTTCCCTCATGTCATTTATGAAAGCGTCTATGACAATTAATTTACTGCCTTCATCCAGCTTAATTTGAATAGGATCTTCGCAGCTTGTTAATGTTGTGACTAATATTAATATCGATATGTATTTAAAAAGTTTCATGTTGTTAGTTGAATTTATTAAAATTTAAAATTGTATGTGATTGCAGGAATAATAGATCCGATAACGGAGTAACGATAAGCCTGAGTGGCTGACGCATCTCCCTTTTTAGTAGAAAAATACACACTGAATGCATTTCTGCGATTATAGGTATTATAAACACTAAATACGATGGTCTGTTTGTAACGATGCGTTTCATTTCTCTTAAAGTTGTAGGTTGCCCCTAAATCAAGACGGTTATAAGAAGAAATTCTGTAATTGTTTCTTAATCCTCCAGTATTATAAGGCACATTCCAGCCCTGGAGCTCTAATTTCGAATTTGGAAAGGTTGCTGGGGTTCCTGATAATAATGCAAAGCTAGTGGAGACGTTCCAACGTTTGGTCAGATCATAACTCAGAACGGCATTTAAAGCATGCGTGCGATCGTATCTGCTATTAAACCATTTGTCCATGCTAATTCCACTCACTTTTCTTTCTGTTTTGCTCAATGTATAACTCACCCATCCTGTTAATTTTCCTTTTGTTTTCTTTACGTAAAACTCAGCACCATAAGCCCTGCCTTTACCTTGAACAAGTTGTGCTTCCACATTTGGATTTAAAAACAAATCCGCTTTATCTATATAATCCAGTTGATTTTGCAGTGACTTATAATAGACCTCTACTGAAGTTTCGAACATATTATTTTTAAAGTTCCTGAAATATCCAAGGCTCCCCTGATCAGCAACTAGAGGCTTTAAATTATTTGTCGCCAGGGTATAAATATCGAGCGGCGTGCTGGCTGCCGTATTACTGATCAGCTGAATGTATTGAGCCATGCGGTTATAACTTGCTTTCACAGAACTAGAACCTTTTAAATTGTAGTTAACCGAAAACCTCGGTTCAGGGTTAGAATACTGTTGAATGACTTTACCACTCGCTACTTTCTCTTTACTTAAGAGCGTCCTTTCTGTATTAGGTTCGGCTTCAGCATAATTAAATTTGGTTCCACTTCCCAGGTAAGTGTACAGGCTATATCTAAGGCCGTATTCAACGGTTAAACGTTGAGTAGCTTTCCATTCATTGCCAACGTATGCAGAATATTCAGCACCGTAACGTTTATCAAGACTAACGTCATTCTGTACACCTTTTGCTGTAACTGTAGCCGTGCCTGGCGCGAAGTTATAATACAAAACTTGTGCGCCGAAACGTAGCGTATTTCTGTTATTGGCATAGTATGTAAAGTCAGGCTTAAAACTGTAGTTCACAATACTGGATTTCCATTGAAAGCCAGATCCGCTATTATCTTTGAAAGCCAACTGATAATCATAATTCGAATAAAAGCTTGTTAGATTCATGAATAACTTATTATTAAAAACATGATTCCACCGCAGGGTTGTTGTTGCATTCCCCCAGTTGAGGCCGAATGAGGCACCCAGAACATCACGCCCAAAGTAACCACTGGCAAATACGGTGTTCTTTGAATTTATTTTATAATTTATTTTTGCTGTTAGATCATAAAAGTTAAGTTTCGCATCGCTTAAGCCAGGTTTGTTCTTTAAAAAGGGCTTTGCCAAAACATCTGCGTAACTGCGTCTCCCGGCAATGATAAAACTTGCTTTGTCTTTTATAAGAGGGGCTTCAATACTCAGACGACTGAAGATGCTGCCAATTCCGCCATTTATTTCCATCTTCTTATCGTTTCCTTCCTTCATCCTTATATCTAGGATAGAAGAAACACGGCCTCCATACTGTGAAGGAACTCCACCCTTAATGAGCTTTACGTCTTTCACTGCATCCGGATTAAACACAGAGAAGAACCCTAACATGTGAGATGAATTGTAAACCGGCGCTTCGTCCAAAAGAATTAAATTCTGATCGATATTTCCTCCACGCACATTAAATCCGCTGGCCCCCTCACCAACTGTAGTGACACCTGGAAGTAATTGAATAACACGCACCAGGTCTACTTCACCCATAAGTGCTGGTATTTTGCTTATTTGTTTAATGTCGAGCCTGGAAACTCCCATTTCAACGCTTTTAACATTCTTATCGGCAGCTTCGGAAGTAATTTCTACTTCTTCGAATTGTTTTCCTTCTTCTTCAATCTCAATGTCTTTAGTTGTGTTGCTTTTTAAATCCAGCACAAAGACAAGATTTTTGTAGCCGATATAATTTACTACAACGGTATTTGTTCCGCGAGGTAGAGTGAAGGAATAAAATCCATAGGAATTGGCGCTAGT